>JAUILW010000595.1 GCA_030432795.1 Gammaproteobacteria bacterium | reverse complement strand
ACCTCGTGCAGGAAGCGCCGGCGCTCAACGACCTGGTCGCCCGGCTCGACGCCGACGGTGTTCAGGTACACATGCACGCCATCGGTGATCGCGCCGTGCGCGCAGCGCTGGATGCCGTGGAAGAAGCCCGCAAGCGCAACGGCAGCAGCGACAACCGGCATCACATCGCCCACCTGCAGCTCATCGACAGCGCGGATCACGCGCGCTTCGCCGAGCTGAACGTGACCGCGAATTTCCAGGCGATTTGGGCCTTTCCCGACGAATACATCACCGACGTCAACCTGCCAGCAGTGGGCCAGGAGCGCGTGGACCGCATGTACCCCATTGCCTCCCTCGCCAGGGCGGGTGCGCGCATTGTCGGTGGCAGCGACTGGTTCGTGTCATCCATCAACCCGTTGCTCGCCATCGAAACTGCGGTCACGCGCCAGGACGCCACCGGCAGGCTCGACGGCGTGTTGAACGCTGAGGAACGAATGGGGTTGCACGCCATGCTCGAAGCCTACACGACGAACGCCGCGTATCTGATGCATCAGGAATCGCGGGTGGGACGTCTGGCGCCGGGCTATGCCGCGGATCTGGTGGTGCTGGAACAGAACCTGTTCGCCATCGAAGCGTCGCAGATCAGTGAGGTGCGGGTGCTCGCCACCTACCTGGCCGGAAAACCGGTGTTTGCCGCTGAAGATTTCTGATCCCGTGCGATTACTTGTTTGTCTGCTGATACTGACTCCGGCGCTGGCCGGCGCGCAGAGCTATCGCGTGGGTGCCGCTCACGCCACGATCAATCCTGAGCCCGGAACGTACCTCGCCGGTTACGGTCGCGACCGCGCGGCTACCGGGCAGTGGGACGATCTCTACGTTAAGGCGGTATACGTCGCAGACGGCGACACCGCCCTTGCCATCGTCACGCTGGACAGCATCGGCCTGACACGGCCCGACATCCTGCTGATCCAGGAAGCCGCCGCGCGTGCGGTACCCGGCCTGCCGGCGAGCCACGTGGTGGTGACATCCACACACACACATGCGGCACCGGACGTGGTGGGGCTGTGGGGGAAATATCTATGGTCCTCCGGGCGTGACGCTGTTTACATGCGGACGCTGACCAACAGCACGATGCAGGCCATCGCCGCGGCGCATGCAGCGGCCCGATCCGCCCAGGTGCGCCTCGCATCAGCCCGCACGCCGCTGCCGTGGGTACAGAACCTCAGCGAACCGGAACTCTTAGACCAGACGCTGAGCGTGCTGCAGTTTGTGGATGCGCATGGCGATTCCATCGCCACGCTCACCAACTACGCCTGTCACCCCACCGTGCTGGGACCGGCCAACACCCACAGTTCGGCCGACTACCTGTCAGCCTTCTACAGCACCCTTGCAGGGGCGATGCCGGGCGAGCACCTGTTCCTGCAGGGCGCCATCGGCGGTTGGGTGCAGCCGTTGCAGGGCGATCGCAGCATCCAACGCGCAGCGGAAGTCGGCGAAAGTCTCGGACAGGCAAGTCTTCAGCTGTTGGCGCGGGTGCAACCTGCACCATTTACGCCGCTGGCGTTCCGCAGCGCCGAGTTCGATGTGCCACTGGAGAATTGGGCTTTTCGCCTGCTGATGTGGCTCGGCGTGCTGGACCGACCGACGTTTGATGGCGCCATGCGCACCAGCGCCGCGGTATTCACCATCGGTAGCGCCCGCTTCGCCACCCATCCGGGCGAAACTTCACCGCACTACGCGTTGGAGACCCGCCGTCTGCTCGATGCGGAGCACACCTTCGTGATGGGGCTGGCGCAAGACGCCATGGGCTACATTCTCAAACCGGAGTATTTCGCTGACCAGGCCGCTTACCCGCATGGCGAGTACCTCATCTCGGTGTCTGCCGGTGAAGCGGCTGGGCCACGGCTCATGCAGACGCTTTCAGAGCTACTCCCACGCTGAGCGCCAGCAGGGTCTGTCCGGCGTAGTACAGCGGCAGGCCCCAGAGCCCGTGGTGAAAATCCGTATCCAGGAACTGGCCCATCGCCACGGCAAGATCAGACACGAAGAACAGTGCCGCACCCAGGGGCACCAGCAGCACCGCACCGGCCCGCCAGGCGCCGAGCGCCAGGCTCAGCATGGCGGAGATAACCGTTGCGTAGGCCCATACGGGTATGGTCATGGCCGCCGGAATGCCCGGGGACAACCAATGCACCACGGCAAACGCTGCGGCGAAAACCGGCACCGCCGCCAGCGCCACGGCTGGCATGCTGACCCCGTGCACAGCAAAGGCTGCGCCATAACATAGATGCGCCAGTAGAAACGCACCGAGCCCGGCGAGGAAGAAGACCTCACCCTGCGCCAACAGAAACGCATCACCAAACCACGACAGCACCAGGCCAGCCAGGATCAGCTGCCCGAAACGGCTTTGCGATGCGCCACGGATCCACGCCAGGAGTAAAAAGCCCGAGGAGGCGGCGACTTTCGTCG
>JAUILW010000594.1 GCA_030432795.1 Gammaproteobacteria bacterium | reverse complement strand
GCTACGACGCGGCGCTCGAGCTGCTGCAGCAGGGTACAAGCGCATGACCGAAGCCAGAGTAGCGCTGGTTACCGGTGCCAGCCGTGGTATCGGGGCTGCCATCGCTGCCCGTCTGCACGCCGATGGTTTCCACGTGGTTGGCACCGCCACCAGCGAGGCGGGTTGCGACGCGATCACGAGCGCACTCGGTTCCGAACGGGTTCAGGCACTGCCTTTGCGCGTGGAAGACGAGGGCTCGGTGGAGGCGCTCTACGCCTCCATGAAGGACACCTGCGGCACGCCGTTGGTGCTCGTCAACAACGCCGGAGTCACTGCCGATAACCTGCTCATGCGGATGACAGCCGAGGAATGGGGGCGTGTCATCGATACCAATGTGACGGGCCTGTTCAGGGTAACCAAGCCGGCCCTGCGCGGCATGATGAAGGCCCGCTTCGGACGCATCATCAACCTGTCGAGCGTCGTCGCCCGCATGGGCAATCCCGGCCAGGGTAACTACGTGGCAGCCAAATCCGCCATCGAAGGGTTCAGCCGATCGCTCGCGCTCGAAGTGGCAAGCCGCAACATAACGGTCAACGTCGTAGCGCCCGGCTTCATTGGCACCGACATGACAAACGACCTAACGGATGCACAAAAAACACAGATGATCGAACGCATTCCCATGGGGCGCATTGGCGAGCCGCAAGAGATTGCCGAGGTCGTAGCCTTTCTCGCCAGCGATGGCGCAAGCTATATCACGGGTGCAACAGTGCCCGTCAACGGCGGAATGTACCTGAACTGAAGTCAACGACAGGGTGGGCCGTTCGCTTGATTTTCCTTGCACGGCCTCTATAGAATGCGCTCCGCCCTGCACCCCAGCCATTTCAATGGGAGATCCCAAAAGCATGAGCAGCGTTGAAGAACGAGTTAAAAAACTCATTTGCGAACAGCTTGGCGTAAAGGAAGAAGAGGTCAAAGACGACGCATCGTTCGTGGAAGACCTGGGCGCAGACTCGCTGGACACGGTCGAGCTGGTTATGGCGCTGGAAGAAGAGTTCGAGACGGAAATTCCCGACGAGGAAGCCGAGAAGATCACCACGGTACAGCAGGCGATCAACTACATTCTCGCGCACCAGTAACCTACAGCAGCGCTCGCCGTGGGGCGATGCGCGTAGAACTGAGAGCATTCGGCCGCCCGGTATTGCCGCGCGGCCGTTTCGTTTCTGGTGCAATCCAGGAACCAGAGAATCCCAATCACGCAGTTCGAGGTAATCGCACGCTTGCGCCGTGGCGGTTACAATCGGCTCGTCATCGTGCTTGAAGGAGCGACATGAGCAGACGTCGTGTTGTAGTCACAGGCATGGGTATGCTGACGCCAATCGGCAACACCGTGCAGGAGACCTGGGAAGCAGCGCTCGCTGGACGCAGCGGCGTAGTGCACAACCCGCACTTCGACACCGAAGCCTACGGTGTAAAGATCTGCGCGACGGTGAAGGGCTTTGATGCGGAAGCCTACATGGATCGCAAGGAAGCACGGCGCATCGATCCTTTCATCCAGTTCGGTCTCGCCGCGGGTATTCAGGCGGTGGAAGACGCAGGCTTGACTGCGGAGGAAGCTGACCGGCACCGCATTGGTGTAGCTATCGGCTCTGGTATCGGTGGTATCAATACCATCGAAGATACGCACAACACGCTCAACAACAGCGGCCCACGGCGCGTCTCGCCGTTCTTCGTGCCCGGCGTGGTGATCAACATGATTGCCGGCAACCTGTCGATAAAGTACGGCTTCACTGGCCCCAACATTGCCGTGGTGACCGCCTGCACCACCGGTGCACACAACATCGGCTTCGGTGCCCGCATGATTCAGCACGGCGAAGCAGACGTGATGGTGGTGGGCGGCAGCGAGTATGCAACCTCACCCATCACCGTGGCTGCTTTTCACTCGATGAAGGCCCTGTCGACCCGCAACGATGAGCCGGAGAAGGCAAGCCGCCCGTGGGATCGTGATCGCGACGGATTCGTGCTCGGGGAGGGCGCCGGCGTGCTGGTACTGGAAGAGTACGAGCGCGCAAGAACCCGAGGGGCGACCATCTATGCCGAGCTCGTGGGCTTCGGTATGAGCGGAGACGCTTATCACATTACCTCGCCGGCGGAAGACGGCTCGGGCGGTATCGCCGCCATGCGCAATGCGCTGCAGGACGCCAACATGGCGCCTGAGACCATCGGCTACATCAATGCCCACGGCACCTCCACACCGCTCGGCGATGTGGCAGAGACGCGCATGGTCAAGGAGATCTTCGGCGCGGACTCGGATGTGAGTGTGAGTTCCACCAAGTCGATGATCGGCCATCTGCTGGGCGCAGCCGGGTCGGTAGAGGCGATATTCTCGATTCTTGCGCTACGCGACAACGTTTGTCCGCCGACCATCAACCTGGACAATCCTGGCGAGGGCTGCGATCTCGACTACGTGCC
>JAUILW010000041.1 GCA_030432795.1 Gammaproteobacteria bacterium | reverse complement strand
GCGGTGCGTTCGGGTCGTCCATCGTCGCCTCCGCTGCCCTGAGGTTGTCGATGAGCGCAGCGTAGTCCCTCACGCCTGGCGCCACGCTGCCGTCGGCCCGCGGACGGTCGTAGAAGCCCACGTACGGTAGCGTCATCATGCCGGCCGCGTTGATGTGTGCATGCGCCTCCACGAATCCCGGCACGATGGTGTGATCGGCAAACGTGGTATCGAGTTCGAATGGTCCCCAGCCGGATACCTCTTCGAGGCTGCCAACGCCCAGCACGAAACCATCGCGCACGGCGACGTGCGTACCCTGCGGATTGGCGGGGTTCATGGTGATGACCTTGCGGGCCTGAAATATGGTGATGCGCATGGGGGTTGAGGTTATCGGTTGGCCGGTGAACGTGCTAGCGTCTGCGCCCGTTGTGGCTTTCGCGGAGCGAATATGAAAAAGGAACTCGGAGTGGCGCTGCTCGAAGCGCTGAAGGCGGAAGGCGCGCAGGAAATTTTCGGCCTCCCGGGGGATTTTGCCCTGCCGCTGTTCAAGACCATCGAGGAGACGGGGATCCTTCCGTGCTACACGCTCAGCCACGAGCCCGCGGTGGGCTTTGCGGCGGATGCGGCGGCGCGGCTGCACCGCGGTATCAGCGTCGCAGCGGTTACCTATGGAGCGGGTGCGCTGAACATGGTCAATGCGGTCGCTGCGGCGTATTCGGAGCGGTCCCCCGTGGTCGTGCTCTCCGGTGCGCCGGGTGCTGCGGATCGTGCCACGGGGCTCGGCGTGCACCATCAGGCGAAGCGGCTGCGCTCGCAGTTGGAGATCTATCGTGAGGTAACCTGCGCGCAGGCGGTGCTGGATGATGTGGAGCGCGTGCCCGAGCGTGTGAGCCACGTGTTGGCTCGTTGCCGTGCGGAGTCGCGTCCGGTGTACATCGAGCTGCCGCGCGATATGTTGTCAGCACCCTGCGCGCCGATTCCCCACCAGGCGTTAGAGCCCGTCAACGCGCAGGTGCTCGAAGCCTGCGTGGAGGAGGTTGCAGACCGCATCGCGGAAGCTCGCCATCCGGTGTTGCTGGTCGGGGTGGAGATCCGTCGCTATGGGCTGGAACGCGCGGTAGAAGCGCTCGTGCGCAAGCTCGGCATCGAGGTGTTTACCACGTTCATGGGCCGTGGCCTGCTGGCAGAGAGCAACACTCCCGTCGGTGGCACCTATATGGGGATTGCGGGTGATCCCGCGGTAGCCGATGCCGTGGAGAGTTCGGATGCACTGCTCATGCTCGGCGTCATCATGGCCGACAGCAACTTCGGACCTTCGGTAGACGGTATCGACCCCCGCAACGCCATCATTGCCGCGGATGGCGAAGTGACCCTTGGTTTTCATACCTACAACGAGCTGCCGCTGGCCGATTTCGTGGAAGGCCTCGTCAGGCGGGTCGACCCGCGCACGGCGCCGGCGATCGTCACAGAGGTTCCGCCGACCGGGCTGATTGCAGACGACGGTGTGATCACGCCGCGTGACATGGCCTGCGCGGTGAACGACCTGTTCGAAGCCCACGGCCGGATGCCGGTGGCGTCGGACATGGGCGACTGCATCTTCACCGCCATGGATTTTCTGCCCACACGGCTGGTGGCACCGGGCTACTACGCCACCATGGGCTTTGGTGTGCCGGCCGGAATCGGTCTGCAGGCGGCGAGCGGCGACCGGGTACTCATTGTGGTGGGTGACGGCGCCTTCCAGATGACCGGGTGGGAACTGCTCAACTGCGGCCGATACGGCTGGGACCCCATCGTCATCGTCTTCAATAACGCGAGCTGGGAGATGCTGCGAGCCTTCCAGCCGGAGAGCCGCTTCAACGACCTGGATCTGTTGAACTTCGCGCAGATTGCCGAGACCCTCGGAGGCGATGGGCACTCCGCGAGCACCCGCGCGGAACTCAAAACGGCCCTGGAGAGGGCCGCAGCCACCCGCGGCCGCTTCCAGCTCATCGATGCGCGCATGACGCGGGGGGACATCTCGCCGCGCCTGACCAGCTTCGTGACAGGCTTCCAGAGGCTGCGTGCCAGAACGCAGTAGGCTGTGACTGGACGCATGGCAAAGCGCCAGTACTTACAGTATTGTCAATAGCCTGCGTCTGAAGCATCGATAGATTGAGAGGTTAGGTATGAGTGAAGCCGTCGACACCCAAGCCAAGCAGCCGCTGCGCCGGCCCGGCATGATCGCCTTCGATACGACCGGCGACATCCCTGATCCGTACGACCTGCCCATAGAAAAGATCAACATGATCAATCCGCGTCTGTTCGCGGAGAACCGTATCTGGGACTACTTCGAGCGCCTGCGCAACGAAGACCCGGTGCACTTCAACGACACCGAGCTCACCGGCCGCTACTGGTCGCTGACGCGCTATGCCGATATCAAGGCGGTGGATACGGACCACGAGCGCTTTTCCTCGGCGCACGGCATCACCATCGGCTTCCCGATTGATGCGCCGTTGCCGGAAGGGGCGCTGCCCATTTCGATGTTCATTGCCATGGACCCGCCCAAGCATGATGTGCAGCGGCTCACTGTAGCACCCATCGTCGCGCCGATGAGCCTGAAGAAGTTGGAGCCGCTGATCCGTGAGCGTGTGTGCGGCATCCTCGACTCGTTGCCTGTGGGGGAGACGTTTGACTGGGTAGACAACGTATCTATCGAGCTGACTACGCAGATGCTCGCAACGCTGTTCGACTTCCCGTTCGAAGAGCGCCGCAAGCTCACCCGCTGGTCGGACGTGGCGACCGCAGTACCTGGCACCGGCCTCATTGATTCCGAGGAAGAGCGCCGCGCGGAGCTCATCGAGTGCCTGGAGTATTTCACGAGGCTTTGGAAGGAGCGCAAGGAGAAGCCAGGCCACGACCTGGTCTCCATGCTCGCCCACGGTGAAAATACCAAGAACATGGAGCCGTTTGAGTTTCTGGGTAACCTGATCCTGCTGATCGTCGGCGGCAACGACACCACACGCAATTCCATCAGCGGTGGCGTGCTGGCGCTGAATCAATACCCCGAGCAGTACGACCTGCTGCGCCGCGACACCTCCATCATCCCCAACATGGTGGCGGAGATCATCCGCTGGCAGACGCCGCTGGCGTATATGCGCCGTACGGCAAACGTTGACGTGGAGATGCACGGCAAGACGATCAAGGCAGGCGATCAGGTGCTCATGTGGTACGTCTCCGGTAACCGCGATCCGGAGGTGTTCGAGCGCGCCGATGAGCTGATCATCGATCGCAAGAACGCCCGCACGCACCTGTCGTTCGGTTTCGGCCTGCACCGCTGCATGGGTAACCGCCTGGCGGAGATGCAGCTGCGCGTGCTGTGGGAAGAGATCATGAACCGCTTCCACAAGGTGGAAGTGGTCGGCGAGCCGAAGCGTACCGTGTCGGCCTTTGTGAAAGGCTACACGGAGCTACCGGTGAAGCTGTACGCGAAGTAGCTGCCACAGCCCCTTCAGGAAGCGACCGTTCACCAGGTTCAGCAGCGCGTCGATGTGCGCGTTGCTGATCCCTTTCTTGCCCCCACCACCGCCAGCCAGTAGCGGTAATGCCCGCAGTGGCATGGTGCGCGCCATCTCCTCAAACATTCTAGCAAGCGTTGGATCAGACAGACCTCCGAGCTGCTTGAGGTAAGCACGCATGGCGAAGTCCTTGAAGATCCTGCCTATCCGCACCGCGGCGATCTCGTTCAGGGTGGAGTTCCTGTGAAACGGTTGTGTGGATTCAGGGGGTGGTATCGCGTGACCTAACATGTCGGCGAATACGGCATCATCTACCTGCAGTTGGCCGCCCTCCATACTGGGACCACGCAGAGTCCTGCTTACAGCGTCTTCGGAGCGCACCTGCACCACCGCCGTCTGCCGGATGTCTCTGCTGGACGCGCCCACGCACACCTCGTACTCGCCCGGTAAGGTCACCCAACGCTGCGCCTCAGCGTCATAGCAGGCGAATGCGCGCGGTTCGAGGGTGACGATAGCCTCACCGATTTCGCCGGGTTGCAACGGCAAACGCGTGAAACCGGCCAGAACATGGACAGGCCGGTAGGCGGCTCCGGCTGGTGATCGCACGTACACCTGTACAGTTTCGCTGCCTTTGCGTTCGCCGCTGTTGGTTACCGAGACACGCACCGATAACGGCTCCCGGTCAGCAGACCACGTAGGGCTCACGTCAATGTCGTCGTACTCGTAGGTCGTATAGCTGAGTCCGTGACCGAACGGGAACAGCACCGGGACGTTGAACGTATCGAAGTATCGGTAGCCGACGTACAAGCCTTCGCGATAGTGCACCTGCCGGCCGTCACCCCCAGGGAACCAGGGGTTCGAGCCCACATCCTGCACCCGCAGCGGAAAGGTCTCAGCTAGCCGGCCGCAGGGATTGGCGTCGCCAAATATCAGGTCCGCTGCGGCACCGCCGCCGCCCTGACCCGCCAGGTACATCTCGAGCACGGCGGCCGGTTGGTCGATCCAGGGCATTTCCACAGGGGCGCCATTGGAGAGAATGACCACCGTGCGTGGGTTTGCGCGACATACCGCTTCGATCAGAAGGTTGTGCTGCTCAGGCATGCGCATGTGCTCGCGATCGAACCCTTCCGACTCGTAGATGGTGGGCAGGCCGGCGAACACCAGCGCCACATCGTGTTCTGCCGCGAGACGGGCTGCGGTGTCGATGCTGTCGGCGTCCAGCGCATCGGACTTCGGGTGGTAGCCCGGTGCGTAAGCGATGTCGGTGCGGCCGGTCAGCGTTGCTATCGCGTCGTAAGCGTTGTCGAGGGTTGTCGGCACCACCTGTGAACTGCCTGTGCCCTGGTAGCGGGGCTGTTTGGCAAAAGCGCCGATGACGCAGAACGAGGTGGTTTTCGTGATGGGCAACAGGTCGTCTGCGTTTTTCAGCAGCACCGCGCATTCCGCGGCGGCACGGCGCGCCAGCGTGTGGTGTGCGACCTGATCGAGTGCCACGGTGTTCTGCACGTTGTCGGCACCCAGGAGCGATAGGCTGGCGACGCGAATGGCCGTGGTATCCAGCGTTGCCTCATCGAGCGTGCCGCTTGCCACGGCGTTTGCTACTTTGTTGTCGTTGTCGGGTCCGCTCGCCGGCATTTCCAGGTCCAGCCCTGAACGCACACCGTCCACTCGGTCGTTGGTGGCGCCCCAATCCGACACCACGAGCCCCTCGAACCCCCATTCCTCGCGCAGCACCTGGTTGAGCAACCAGTCGTGCTCGCCGCAGTAGGTGCCATTGATGCGGTTGTAGGCGCACATCACTGTCCACGGTTGCGCGCGTTTTACCGCCACCTCGAACGCCGGCAGATAGATCTCACGCAGCGTGCGTTCATCGACCACCACGTCGATGAACATGCGTCCGAATTCCTGGTTGTTGGCGGCGAAGTGTTTGATGCTCGTGCCCACACCCTGCGATTGCACGCCTTCGATCAACGCCGCGGCCATTTCTCCGGCGAGCAGTGGATCTTCCGAGAAGTATTCAAAGTTACGCCCGCACAGCGGGTGACGTTTGATGTTCACGCCCGGTCCGAGCAGCACCGCCACGTTTTCCGCCACGCATTGCTCGCCCAACGCCACGCCGATCTCGCGTAGCAGTTGGGGGTTCCAGGAGCTTGCGAGCGCGCTGGCGGTAGGGAAGCAGGTGGCCGGCACGCTGGTGTGCAGTCCGACGTGGTCGCCGGAGCTGGTCTGCTTGCGCAGGCCGTGCGGTCCGTCGGTGACCATCACCGGCTGCAGGCCGAGCCGTTCGTTGCCCTTGATGTACCAGAAGCTCTTGCCGGAGCAAAGCGATGCTTTCTCCTGCAGGGTCATTTGGCGAACGAGGGCAGTTGCCTCGTTGTGTTTGGATCGGAGTCCCATGATGTTGATGCGTTCCTTGCCCGCCGCGTTTATAGCACAGCGCGGTGTTTCGTCCGTGGGCGTAGAATACGCCGATGCATCGTGCAGCGATCCTGTTTCTTTTGCTGGCCATGCCGCTTCAGGCGGAGGTTTACCGGTGGGTGGACGAAGAGGGCAACGTGCACTTCAGCGATAAGAAGCCCGTCGGTCGCGAGTCGCAGGAGGTGGAGGTGAAAGCGCCGGTGCCTGCCGCGGAACCGGACGAAGGAGAGCTGCGACGGCTGGAGCTGGTTCGCGAAGCCCAGGAGCGCTTCCGCGAGACGGTGAAACTCACGCCGCCCGAGGAAGAGGCGCCATTCGATCGGGTGGGTGCTTGCCGCGACGCGCGCCGTAACTACGGTGCGTTGCAGGAAGTGATGCCGGTGTACCGCGCGGAAGATGGCAACCTTCGGCCGCAGTGGCAAGGCGATCACTACACCGGCGAGCGGCGCTACATCGCTGATGAAGATCGCGCAGCGGTCCAGGATCAGGTGTGGCGCGACGTGCACAAGCACTGCGATCAGCCGGGCGACCTCGAGGCGATGCAACGGGTATACGACGACTGGATCGAGCAGGAGCATTGCGAGATCGCGCGGCAGCGCCTGGCGCAAGCGGAGCGGCACGACAGCCGCACGCCCCTGGATGAGCTGCAACGGCTGAGGAAAGCGTTCACGGCTTCCTGCGGGTAGTTGTTCCGGCGTCGCCAGGTGTGTAAAACAGATGCTGGGAATCGCGTTTTGGGGAAAGCGTGCACACTGTCAACGACCTGTTGAAACAGAAAAACCGCCCTGTCGTATGGATCGAGCCGCTGGCGAGCGTCTACGACGCTTTGAAACTCATGAACGAAGAACACGTCGGTGCGCTCTGCGTGCAGATTGATGGCTACCTGGTGGGAATCGTCTCGGAGCGTGACTACGTCAGGCGCGTCATTCTTGATACACACACGGCCGAGCAGACGAAAGTCAGCGAAATCATGACCCATGATGTGGTCACCGTGTCGCGCGATGACACCGTTGTTCACTGCATCGCACTCATGAAAAAGCATCACGTCCGCCATCTGCCGGCGGTAGCCGACGGTAAACCCATCGGCATGATCTCGCTGCGCGACCTGTTTCTGGACGTGATCCACGAGAAGTTCGAAGCGCACGGGGTGAGCGAAGAGGCGCTCTAAATTCTTCGCTAGCTCTCCAGCACGTACCGGCCGGGCGCATCGTCAAGCGGCGGATATTTACGGTTGCCGAGCTCGGTGGGCGCCTCGGTGCGCTTTGAGTGGGTCTTCAACCATGTCACCCAGTGATCCCGCCAATCGCCGGGGTATTGAGTTGCCGCGTCCAGCCACGGCTGCGCCTCGCCGGGAAATGACTCGCCCAGCCAGTAGCGCAGGTGCGGGTTGGGTTTGGCGCTGATGGTCTGAGTGTGCGCCTGATTGCTCAGCACGAAGGTCACCTCGCCCCCGAAAAGATGCACGCTGCGGTAGCAGGCGGGCCAGGGTGTGATGTGATCGGTGCTGCCAGCAGCGATGTACACCGGATAATCGATGCGGTTCAGATCGACGGTTTGGCCCAGCGCTTCATAGGCGCCAAGCGCCAACTGGTTCTTGTGCCCGAAGTCGATGAGGTCGCACTGCATTTCCGCGGGTACACGGGTGTAGTCCATGGACCAGAACAGCAAAGGGTGGGCGAGGGGCGGCTGGCCTCGGAAATAGTTGCTGCGCATGAAGCTGAAGACGTTCTCATCCAGGCGCAGCATGGCGAACATCTCGAGCACGTCCCGCTCGCTCATGAGCCCCTGGCTGCGCACGCGTGCCTTCTGCGCCTCCACCGTCACGTCGGTTGCGAACAGGGAGAAGTCGCTGTCGCCGGGCCGGTTGTCGAGGATGGTGACGAACAGCGATAGCGATTTCACCCAGTCGTCCCCACGAGCAGCCAGCACACCGGCAGCCGCAGCTGCGGTGATGCCGCCGGCGCAGAGGCCCATGAGGTCGACCTTGCGCATGCCGCTGATGCTGCGGCAAACGCGGATCGCCTGGATGACCGCTTCAGCATAGGTGGCCAGTGACCATGCCGCATGCTCTCGGGTGGGGTTGCGCCAGCTGATGGCATACACCTGAATGCCTTCGCCGAGGAGTTTGCGGAAGAGGCTTCGGTCCTCGGTCAGATCGCCAAGATAGAAGCGGTTGACCTGACTGAACACGTAGAGCACGGGGCGCTTGCGTACTTTCCTGGTGGTGGGCTGGTACTGGATGAGTTCGAAAACATCGTTCCGGAACACCACTTTGCCTGGCGTGTTCGCCACGTCTTTACCCACTTCGAAGGCATTGCGATCTGCCACCGATGGATAACCGTGGTTGTGCTGCAGATCGTTGAAGAAGTTCTGCAGGCCGTCGAGCACGCTCTGGCCGCGAGTTTCCAGCGCCGTATTGAGGGCCTCCGGCGACAACGGGCTGTTCACCGGTGAGAAGGCGTCTTTCGCCGCATCGATGAGGAAGGCGGCTCGTTGCCGTTCGATGCCGGTAAGCTCGCAGCGTGAAAGCCAGCTGTCCATGGACTCGGTCCAGGCGACGTAACCCTGCGCCATGCGTTTGAAGAATGGGTTCTCGCGCCACTCCGCTGCCGCAAAACGCGGGTCGCTCGGCACCTCGATGTCGCTGTCGCCAAACCAGATGGCAAACAGCTTGCCCTGGAGCTCCTGCTGGACCTCCGTCAGCAGCTTCGGCTGACTGGCAAATTCGCCGCCAAGGCTCCACCAGGCATCAGTGAGCGTCTGCCGGTCGGCGCCGAACAGGCTCGACAACGAAATACCCTCTTCCGGACGCTCGTTGTTCACATTCGCTCCTCGTGCTTGTTGAAGTGCGCAGCTAAGCGAGAACAGTCTGCCATCTGCGGCGGAGTTGTTATACCGAGCCGTGCATGATGTTGCAGTGCAGCATATTATTGTGTAGTTTATGCTGCGCTGCAACATGGGCCGCCAGCGGACGGTAGTCTGCTACGCGCGCGTGGTTGAACGCCCCCAGGATGAACACCCCAAAGGAGAGAATGGCACGATGAAAATCAACGTCGAGGTTGATATCACCCCGGAAGAACTGCGCCGTTTCATGGGTCTGCCAGACGTGCAGGGGCTGCACCAACAGATGCTCGAAGGTTTCGCACAGCGGCTGCAATCATCAGGCGAGCAACAGGAGGCTTTCATGCGCTCTCTGTTCGCGGGCGCCATGGCGCCTTGGCAATCGTTCTTCAGCGCTGCCACTGGCGGTTCCGACCGCAAACAGAAGGGTTAGCGAGCTGTGGTGAGAATGACCCAACACGATGCGTCGTTTCTCTACGGCGAAACGGCAAGCTCACCCATGTCCATGACCAGCTTCGCGGTGATCGAGGGCGAGCTCACTTTCAAAGACGTACGCGACCATATTGCCTCCCGTATTCACATGGCGCATCGCCTGCGGCAGCGGCTCGTGTTCGTGCCGTTCAACCTGGCGCACCCGAAGTGGGTGGATGACCCTGACTTCGATATCGACAACCACATCTTTGAGCTCCCCGTAGCAGCCGGCACCAGCCTCGACCAGGCTATCGAGCGCGGCATCGAGGAGGCGGAAACGCTGCTGCCGCGCAATCAGCCCTTGTGGCGCATGGATGTTGTAGTCGGTGTGGCCGACCGCACCATCATCATGCAGCGCGCACACCATGCGATGCTCGATGGCGCGTCTGCGGTGGAGTTGTCGCTGCTGCTGTTCGATCTGCAGAAGAAGCCTGCCCAGTTCCCGCCAGAGAAAGCGCCTTGGAACCCGCCGCCGCTGCCATCTCCCGCGGAGCTGGTGGTTGAGGCCATGCAGGAGAACGCCCGCAAGCTGCTGGACGGCAAGTTCCCGGATCTGCGCGGCGAGCATGGTGAACTATTGCGTCGAGCCGGCGAAACCCTGTCGAAATTCGTCTCCGAGCCGGCCATGACCGCGCCGTGGAATACAGGCCTGGTGGGACCGAAGCGATTGTTTCGCACGCACTCGGTTGGCTTTTCCGATCTGCGCGCCATTCGCCGTGCATTCGGCGGTACCCTCAACGACGTGGTGCTGACAGCCTTCATAGAAGGCGCCGCTCGGTACCTGGACGAGAAAGGCGAGCGCACTCAGGACGCCAAACTGCGGGTGATGTGCCCGGTCAACGTGCGGCATGAAGGAGAGAAGGGTGCCATGGGTAACCGGGTGTCGGCGATATTTCCCATGTTTGAGGCGGGCGCGCTTGGCGTGCTGGAACGCCTGAAGCGGGTGCGCTGGGAAACCGAACGCCTCAAGCAGAATCGCGATGCCCAAGCCATGAGCCTGATGATGGAAAGCGCGCCTCAGATACCTCCAGTGGCCATGGCACCAACGCTGCTGGTGGGTACGCATTTCGATCCCACACGTATGGCGGCGCGCTTTCCGTTGCCGCTGGCGCCGCAGTTTGCGCCACGCATGCCGAACTTCGGATTCAACTTCACGCTGACCAATGTGCCAGGTGTGCAGACGCCGCAGTACCTGGCCGGGCACGAGGTGCTCGACCTGTTCGGGATGATGATGCTCGGCGGCAACCTGGGATACGGGGTGGCCATTTACAGCTACAACCAGCGGGTGATCTTCAATTTCACCTCTGAGTCACGGCTGATGCCGGACCTGGACCGGATGCGCGACCATGTGGTTGGCGCTTATGAGGAGCTGCTCGCGCTGGCGCAGGCAGAAGTGTTCGCGCAAGCTGCCGGCTGAACGACGGCGGATGTGACCTGAGGAGTGGAGAATTGAGCGATACGTTGAGCATGCAGGCGGAAGAACTCGAGCGTGCATTGGGAGGACTGCCGGCAACCATCGAGCTGGACGGTGGCGGCACCGTAGAGCTGCGTTTGATGACCGAGGCGGATGGAGATGCCATCGTCGCGTTTGCCCGCAGCCTGCCGGAAGAGGACCTGCTCTTTCTGCGGGTAGACATTACCCAGCAGGACGTCGTCAATCAGTGGGTTGAGCGGGTTGCTGACGGCGCCACTACATCGCTGTTGGCCGTTGCGGATGGACGCGTAGTGGGCTATGCCACGGTGGAGCGCAACCCGGCGCGGTGGACACGACGGGTGGGCGAGATCCGTGTGAACGTCGGCGCCGAGTATCGCGGCCACGGCCTGGGGCGGCACCTGACCACGCGAATATTCAGCATTGCCTACGGCATGGGGCTGAAGAAGCTGATGGCGCACATGACCCCCGACCAACTTGGCGCGCAAGCTGCCTTCAAGCGACTGGGCTTCGTGCCGGAAGCGGTGCTTGCAGACTACGTGGAGGATCGAAACGGTATGCCCCGCGACCTGCTGATTTTCTCTTATGACGTCGATGGGCTGAATGATCGCGCCAATAGGCCACTCAGATTTTAGTGTAAGCTATTGATTTATATAAAGAATAAAAAATGTTGCGCTGCACAATGCTGTGGTGCACAATATCTCTTGTGCAGTGCAACATTCTTAGTGGATCGATAGCACAGACCATCCAGACAACTTAAGGAGATGAGGTCGATGAACTTTTTTGAAAAGCAGATGCAACTGGGCCGCGAGATGCTGGAACTCAACGTGGAGTGGTTCCGTAAGTTCGCAGAATACGACGTGGAAAACATCCGCAAGTTCGTTGAGTTCAACCAGGACTTCGCCGGCCGTCTGCCGGAAGTGCGTGACGTACAGACCTTCGTAGAGCTGCAGCGTGAGTACGGCGAACGCCTCTGGGAAGGCACCCAGGACGTAGTCAAAGGCCGCACCGAAATGCTGCGTGAAGCGGTAGAAGAAGGCGGTGCGGCGCTGCGTAAGGCGTTCACCCAGGATCAAGCCGAGGAAGAAGTACAACAGGCCGCATAAGAAGCCTGTCGTCCTCCTGCGAAAGGCCGCCTTGTGCGGCCTTTTTTGTGCCTGACCGCAAGCGAGATCAGTTGCTGTCGGCATCCTCCATCGCGTTTGCCCCGTAACGACGTGCCATTGCCGCCTCATGGGTGGACTTCATCTGCTGGTACACCGCATCGGTAATCTGCGGTACCGACAAACCCTGCGGATACACGGGATCGAGAACATGTGCGGCAACCGGACCGGGTTTCGCTTCTTTGGTGCCCGGTGGGCGGATCGCCTGCAGACCTTCCAGGTAGATCGGCACCAACGGTACGCCGGCTTTTTCAGCCAATATTGCGGCGCCGTGCTTGAACTTCGAAAGCGCTCTGCCGCGCGCGCGCGTCCCCTCGGGAAACAGCATCAGATTGGCGCCATGCTCCAGCAGCCATGCCGGGTACTCGAGGGTCCTGGAGCCACCGCCTCTATGGATCGGGTATGCGCCATTCACCAGCGACTGGTACCAGGGCCGCAGGGTCACTTCTTTGCGGCCTTTGAGAAACCAGCGATCGGCGGCAGCACCGAAGAAGAGGTTGGATCGAATTCGCCAGGGCACCGCCTTCATCAGACAGTACTGGTCGAAGTGGCTCGCGTGGTTGGCGACCACGATGCAGGGCGCCTGCACCGAGGCCCACTTCTCCGCGCCGTGTACTTTGTGCTCGGTGAAGTAGCGGCGCGCCCATCGGTCGTACGCATAAGGGTACATGGCGACACGAGCGATACGGGCCCACCATTGAATCTGCCACTCATGCGGCCCGTCGGTGGCTGTGGTCTGCGATAGCAGGCGCTGAAACAGCGGCAGGTCGATGGCCGGCAGAATTTCCGTGTCGCTCGTGGTGCCCATTTCCTGGGCGAGGGTGGCGCGGTAGGCCTTGAAGTTATCCGGCGCATCCACCACGTAGACCTGGTCCCAGATGCCCATGAGGCGGTAGCTGTGCAGGATCTTCGCTTCCCAGCGCTCCAGCGCCTCGCGTACACCTTCCAGCACTGCGGGATCGTTGCGTATGGCTTTCAAGCCTTTGGAATGGTCCCGCATGAGCAGGACATAGTGCGGCACTATGCGTCTCCAGCCCTGGGCGGGTTGGCTTGCATCAGTTCCACGAATTGGCTGATAGCCATCGCCGGAAACGTGGTGACCTTGATGGTACCCCGGGAGCCGAGTTCCATGGAGATGCGCGCCATGATCTCGTTGGTAGGTGCTTCGATGATATTGACGAAATCGTAGCCGCCGAGCACCGCGTACTGTGCCGTTACCCGGGCACCCATCTCCTCGATCTCCTTGTTTACCGCGTTGAGACGCTCCGGGCGTTCTTTCAGCGTCTTGCGCCCCTCATCGGTGAGCGTGCTCAACATTACGTAGGTAGCCATCTTCCCATCCCCCTGGCGTGTGATCCCAGATACTGCCGTGAATGCGTCCGTCAGTGCAATGTCGCCTGAAATTGCCCGGAAAGTGTAATTTTTGCATTGCAACATTTGTGTTGACCGAACCCCGGGGCTTGGCCA
>JAUILW010000593.1 GCA_030432795.1 Gammaproteobacteria bacterium | reverse complement strand
CTCAAGGTGGACCGTGCCGCGGCGGCCTGCGGCGCCGCAGCTGCTCATCGAGCGCCTGACGCTCTTCTGCCGTGAGATTTTCCAGCACCATCACCAGGGCTTCGTGGCCGGCCTTGTGCTGATCGGCGAGTGCCTGTTGCAGCGCATCGAGCGAGGCGCGGACCGCCAGAGCGTCCATCGGTTCCGCGAGCATCGCTGCTCGAAACGCCTCCTGACGGCCACGCAGCATCCGAATATTCGGACGGGCTGCCTGCCGGTATTGACGCAGGATCTCGCTGAGCTCTGCTTGGCGAGCTTCGGGCAGCGTCTTAGTGAAACGCATGACGCCGAAGAGCGGGTTGCCGCCTCGGGGCGGCCCCATGCCATCGGCCATGTGGCGGCCGACGAAGGCACCGATGAGCGCCACGTTGAGCAGCACGGAGACCACCAGCCCGACGATCAGCCACCTGGACTTATTCATCGAAGAAGAACTCCTGCGTGTCGATCCATGGGTAGTCTGATAGGTAGGCGTCGTACTTTTCTTCCTGCCCAGGCACGGCCGCACCGATCATGACGCCCAGGAGGAGCGGTGCGAGCAGCATGGCAGCAGGCCGCCATAATTTCTCCGTCAGCCAATTGAAAAGCGGCCGCATAGGGTCTACGGGTTCTGCGAGGGCGCTTATGCGGCTGGCGAGCCCAGGGGTGAGGCTGTGCGGCCGCAGTGCATCCAATGTTTGTTCCAGTGTCTGTGCCCGGGCCAGTTCCTGCTGGGCCTCGATTGAAGTTCTCAGCAACGTTTGCGCTGCCAGCCGTAACGCCTCAGGCCAGTCGTCCATGTCGGCGCCGCGGTCGTCCAGCAGCGCGCGAAAGCGATCGATGTGCATGGCCTCATTCATGGTGCATTGCCTCTTTCAGAGATCGACGCGCGCGGCTTATCAGCGATTCCACGGCGCGTGGGGTCATCCCCAGGATGTGCGCCGCCTCGCGCGTGGAATGCTCGCCGAGCAAGCATAACGCGACCGCCGTGCGCTGGTTGAGCGGAAGCGCGCCCAGGAGCTTGTGTAGACGCTCGCTGTCCGGTGGCGGATCGGAGGCCGTGAGTGTGCTCTCTTCCACCGGCACCTGAGGGCGTCGTCGTCGCAGCAGGTCGACCACAGCATTGTGGGCGATGGTGTGCAGCCAGGTGGTCACTTTGACCTTGCCCTTTCTGTAGGTTGCGGCTTTCTGCCACACCTTCAGAAACACATCCTGGCTGACATCGTCGGCGTCCGCGCGCGAGCCGGTCAGGCGGTAAGCATAAGCGTTGATCGGCGGGAGGTGGCGCGTCAGAAACAGATCGAACGCGCCTTTGTCTCCCTGCGTGATGGCGGCCACCAGCGCTTCGTCCGATGGCGCCATCAAGACCGATCAGCCGCGCCCGCGCCATTCGCCGCGGGCTGCCCGGCGCTCTTCACGGCTGAGCTTGCCGTCGCCGTCGGTGTCGGCCGCGCGCATCCGGTCTGTGGGGTTAGGCATCTCGCTGCGGCTCAGCACCCCGTCACCGTTGGTATCGAGCCGGGCGAAAGCCTGCTCCTTCATCGCCGTTCTGCGTGCGCTGGAAAGTGCTTCCATGGTGAATTCATCCGCCGACACCATGCCGTCGCCGTTGCTGTCCACCAGCGAGAAAGCGCGCGCTTCGGCGGCCTCCACGTCCACGTCGTCGGGAGCACCGGGTGGTCCGAACTGCCCGCGGAGGCCGCCATGGTGGCCGCGTGGGCCGCCGTGGCCTTCATGGGCCATGAACTCTGAGGGGCTGATGTCGCCGCTGCCATCGGCATCGATGGCGTTGAAGCGCTCATTCATGCGGGCTTCGATGGCGGCGATATCCGGCGGGCCGCCGGGGCGTGCATCGGCAATAGTGGTTGCCGTAACGGCGGCTACGGCAAGGGCTGTGAGGGTCATTTTGCGGATCATCGAGGTCTCCTGTCGTTTGATCTCAACCCTTATACGCACCAGCGCGGCGATTCCGTCGCTATGGATATTCAATCGCGACTATTGCGAGAAACTGCTCCCCCGCTGGGGTATGCACGCTCACCTCGTCGTCTACCTGTTTCTTCAGCATCGCGCGAGCAAGTGGAGAGTCGATGCTGATGTAGCCGGGCGCACTGTCAAACTCGTCTGGTCCCACCAGGCGATGCCGACTTTCTTTGCCCTGCTCATCCTCCACCGTGACCCAGGCGCCGAAGAACACCCGGCTCGTATCACGCGGTGGCCGATCGACCACGGTAAGTGCATCCAGACGGGTGGACAGGTAACGGATGCGGCGGTCCATCTCTCTCAACGCTTTGCGGCCGTAAATGTAGTCACCGTTTTCCGAGCGATCGCCATTGGCTGCGGCCGCGCTGATGCGCGCGGTAAGCGCCGGCCGCTCGACCTTCCAGAGCTGTTTCAGCTCCTTTGTCAGACGGTCATGCCCTTCCACGGTAATGTAGGCCGAGG
>JAUILW010000592.1 GCA_030432795.1 Gammaproteobacteria bacterium | reverse complement strand
GGGCGCCAGCAGAAAGCCGAGCCGCGTGGCGTAGTCGATGAACGTGGCGAACGAAGTCATGGCGAACGCGAGCACCGCATAGCCTCCTGCCGCATAGATGATGACGAGCACGGGATAGACCCACCGCTTGCGCGCCACACCCGCGACCTCCAGGAGCTGCTCCAGCTGCCGCGGCCCCCCATCCAGCGCCGTGAGCTGTGTGGACAGCATGGTTGCCAACGCCGCAACACCTATCAGGTAGAACGCCCAATCGCCGAACTGCGCAGTAAAGAGGCCGAGCACCTGGCCTGCGAAGGCGCCCGCTGAGTCTGCGGGCGTTACTCCCTGAGCGTGCATGACGCTGGTACCCAGCAGCAGGAAGCACAACGCCAGCACAGTCGCTCCCACGTAACCGGTCATGAAGTCGATACGCACCTCTCGCGGTGACGGTGCACCCCGTTCGCGAGCACGCTGCGCACCCCAAACGGAGGTGGTAACAGAAGCATCCACGGGGATAGGCATCCAGCCGGCAACCGCAACGATGAACAGCGCCAGCGGTACGGAAAGCGGCGGCAACGCCAGGCTCTCCCGTTGCCAGCCGATGCCCGGAAGCGCAAGCAGCGTTGCTGCTACCACCATTATGGCAAGCAGCCCGACGAGCCATTTGCTGACGTGTTCCAGCCACGCGTAACGGCCGACCACGAGCAACAGGGCAGTGCCCGCAAGGAGCGCCGCCGCTACCGGCAGCGGTGAGCCCTGCCAGCCGCCTACCGCCTGCACAATTCCAGCCGTAGTGACGGTAATCGCCGCCAGCACGAACCACATGGAATAAAGCAGCAGCAGCGTGTAGGGCACGATCGCCCACATGCCGACGCGCGCGTAGTAGTCCAGCAGACTCTTGCCTGTAGCCGCCGGGTAGACCGCTCCGAGATACAGCACAGGATATTTGACGAGACAGCTCACGAGGAGAACGCTGGCCATGGCGAGTCCGTACTCGGCACCGGCACGGGTGGATTGCACCAGGTGTGACACACCGATCGCCGCGGCAGCAAAGAGAATGCCCGGGCCGAGCACGCGATAGAAAGCGCGAACGTTCATGTGCGCCCCGCCATACCAGTAGGTTTGATGACCGGCCTCCACCCAAGCGTCTGCCAAAGGTAGCAGAACACTCCCACCTGCCACAGTCCCTAGCTACTACAGCCACGGCTTGCGCGTCGCGTTATCGTGTGGTGATCTTTGATCAACGTTCATCAGGAGCCTCGCATGTCCAGACTGCAGGATGACCCGCGCATCGATCCGCGCATCAAAGCCGCGATGGCCATGATGCCGACCATCAGCCAGCCCGATGCCGAAAGCCGCGAGGCGATGCTCGCCGAAGCCAACACCGAGCAGGCCATCGCCAGCCGCGAGCAGCTGAAGGCGATGATGGACATGTTCGACAACGAAGACGTGGCGCCGAGCGACGGCCTGGACATCTCCGTACACGAATTCGTTTCCACGCCAGACGGTAATGCGATCCAGGTGCAGCTCATCCGCCCCCATGGCGAGGATGCCAAACCTTGCGTGGTGTACCTGCACGGCGGCGGCATGATGAGCATGTCCTGCTTCGACGGCATGTACCGGGCATGGGGCAAGATCATCGCCGCGCAAGGGGTGGCTGTTGCGATGGTGGACTTTCGCAACTGCCTGACGCCCAGCTCCGCACCGGAGGTGGCGCCTTTCCCTGCCGGGCTCAACGACTGTGTTGCCGGGGTGAAGTGGGTGCATGCACATGCCGACGTGCTGGGCATCGACCCAGGCCACATCATCGTCGCCGGCGAGAGCGGCGGCGGCAATCTGACGCTGGCTACCGGTCTCAAGCTGAAGGCAGACGGCGATCTTGGCCTGATCCGAGGGCTGTACGCCTTGTGCCCCTACATCGCGGGTTTCTGGCCGCAGGACCGCCTCCCCTCCACAACCGAAAACAACGGCATACTCCTCGACCTGCACAACAACCGCGGCGCGATGGCCTACGGTATCGAGCAGCTCGAAGCGAAAAACCCGCTCGCCTGGCCGGATTTCGCCACCGTGGAAGATCTGCAGGGGCTGGTACCGACCGTCATCTCGGTAAACGAATGCGACCCGCTGCGCGATGAAGGTATCGAGTTCTATCGGAAGCTGCTCAAGGCCGGCGTGCCAGCTCGCTGTCGACAGATGATGGGCACCATCCACGGCTCGGAGATCATGGCCGTGGCAAGCCCGGACATCAGCCGCGACAGCGCCGCCGCAATCGCGCAATTCTGCCGCGAGGCTTGAGCCATGCAGGTACCTGTTGAGGCGATTGAAGCCTACGATCGAGATGGCGCCACGGTGCTACGCGGGGTGGTGGACGACGCCTGGCTCGAACGCCTGGCAGGCGCCATCGAACGCGACATCGAACGCCCCGGGCCATTCTTTCACGGCTATGAAGCGCCCGATGGCGGGCGCTTCCACGGCAACTTGC
>JAUILW010000040.1 GCA_030432795.1 Gammaproteobacteria bacterium | reverse complement strand
GCCGATCTGGTCGTTGCCGGCTGCCTTGTAGCTGGCGGTCAGGGTGAACCGGCGGCCGCCGGCGGCGGTGAGGTTGGTGCCGCGGTGGTACACATCGATGCCATAGGCGAACACCGAACCGGCGGGCCCCGCCCCCGAACGTTCCAACCGTTTGAGGGCTTGTTGCTGCCCATCATTCGGATACATGGGACGATCGGCACCGGTCACCTTGTCGCTATCGCTTTGCGTGACATAGTGAATCGCGCCGTGCCTGTCGGTGACGTCCGTGAAATAGATCATCATGTTGATGGTGCGAAGCGCATCGACGTCTGCCGGTACGGTGAGCGTGTGATTCTTGAAGTCGCAGTGGAAGCTCTGCTCGTAGTCGGTCTTGCCGGTTACCTTCGCCCACGTGTGCGCTTGATATAGACGCACGTCGTGGGCCCCCAGTGCATCGCGCGCAAGCGCTATGACGGCGGGATGCAGTGCGATCAGGTTGAGCGCCGTGGAGCAGGCAAAAGGCATATCGTCGAAGTGACTGAACTGGTCGGGATTGAAAGCGCCCACCTCCCCGTCGGCGGTGAGCTGCACGGGATGCGCCGCCCCTGCCACGCAGTCGGGGTAGAGGGTTTCGAAGTCCCGCACGGCGGGTTCGACTTCGGCGGCGGTGAGAAAGTCAGGCAGCAGGACCGCGCCATCCTTGCGCCATGCTTGGACCTGCTGTGTTGTGTGTCGCTGCGTCGTCAAAACAGATCCACCGCCTTCACCTCGTCGCTCGACCGGATCTGCTGGGTGGCGCTTGGGGCTTGTGGTGCATGCTCCGACAGGAAGTATTCGAAAATCCCTTGTGGGTCGCCGGGCAACACCGCTTCGCCGGTTTCTTCGTTTACCTTCAGGGTGACGATGCCATCCGGTTGCGGAAAGTTGCGCTCCGGTCTGCCCTGCAATGCCTGTTGCATATAGTCGATCCAGATGGGCAGCGGTGTGGTGCTGCCGAACTCGCGGCGGCCGAGCGGCGCGTAGTTGCTGAAGCCAACCCAGACGGTTGTGGCTACGTCGGCACCGTAGCCGTTGAACCAGGTATCAGCGGCATCGTTGGTGGTGCCGGTTTTGCCAGCGAGGTCGCCTCGGTTGAGTACCAACGCTTTGCGTCCGGTGCCGCGTTTGATGACGTCCTTGAGCATGTTGTCCATAAGATAAGCGATGCGCGCGTCGATGACGCGGGGCGCTGGTGCCGGCGTGTCGGGCGCCGCCTCTTCGGCGGGTTCATCTGTCGGAGAGGGGATGTCCTGTGTCTCTGCCACCGCGTCGATGTCGTCTTGGCTGAAACGATCTTCGTCTTGCTCGATGTCCTCCGGCGCGATGAGCTCGCATTCCCGGCACACCACAGGCCGGGTGGATTGGTAGAGCAAGATACCGTCGCGATCGCGCACCGTCTCGATCACGTGGGGAGTGATGAGGAAGCCGCCGTTGGCGAACACCGAGTAGGCGGTGACCATCTCCATCGGTGTAACCGCCATAGTGCCACCACCAATGGCAAGCTGCGTATTGCGCGGGAAGGTACTGGGGTCGAAGCCGAAGTTGGTCACGTAGTCGATGACGGGCCCGGCTTCAACGTCCAGCAGCACGCGCATGCTCACCAGATTGATGGAGCGGTATAGTGCCTCGCGGAGCCGCGTGGGTCCGTTGTAGCGGTTGTCGTTGTTGTCCGGTCGGTATTCGGTTTCCAGATTTTCGTCGTTGAACACCAGCGGGGCGTCCATGTAGACGCTGGCGGGTGTGACGCCGTTGGCCAGCGCCGCGGCGTAGACGAACGGTTTGAAGCCCGAGCCTGGCTGGCGGGCTGCCTGCAGCACGTGGTTGAATTGATTGCGGGAGAAGTCGTAACTGCCTACCAGTGCGAGCACCCGGCCTGTGTCCGGTTCCACGCTTACCAGCGCCCCCTCGATGTCAGGCGCCTGCGAAAGGCGCCATGAGACGCTCCCATCTTCTGTGGCTTCTCCGGTCGGCGTGATCCTCACCACATCGCCAACCTGTAGCACGGCTGCAACGCTGGTGGGCTCCGGCCCCCGTCGGTCGATGTCCAGAAATGGGCGTGCCCACTTGACGCTATCGAGGTCGAGGGTCACGAAGCTGCCATCGCCGGCCACGAGCCTTGCTTCGTCATCCTCGACGTTTAGTACCACAGCCGCTTCGAGATCCCCAGCAGGCTGGAAACCCCGTAACGCATCCACTGCTGCCGCAACGATGTCCTTAGCGCTTTCGCCGTCTTCCAGCGCCGCCACGTCCAGCTCCAGCTGCGCCTCGGCTCCGCGATACCCGTGGCGCACGTCGAAATCCTGCAAGCCGCGCCGCACAGCAGCGGTTGCGGTGTTCTGAAGTGTGGAGTCGATGGTGGTGCTGACCTCGTAGCCGCCCGTGTACAGATCCGGGTAGGTATAGATCAGCTGCCGACGCACCCACTCCGCGGCGTGGGGCGCAGGTGTTTCCACCGCGCGTTCGTAGACGCGCGCCGTGATGGGTGCCTCCGTGGCCTCCCGGTAGGCGGCATGGGAAATGCTGCCTTGCTCATACATCCTGGACAGAACGACATTTCTCCGGCGCTGCGCGCGCTCAGGGCCGTTGATCGGGTTGCCCGTGCTCGGCGCCTGCGGAATGCCCGCGAGCATGGCGAGCTGGGCCAGGTCGAGTTCCATCAGCGGCTTGCCATAGTAGGTGCGCGCTGCTGCCTCGGCGCCATAGGCTCGCTTACCGAACGGCACGATGTTGATGTAGAGCTCCAGGATCTCGTCCTTGCTCAGCTCGCGCTCGATCTTTAGCGCCAGCAGCATCTCCTTGAACTTGCGGATGAAGGTGCGCTCCAGGCCGAACGAGACATTTCGTGCGAGCTGCATGGTGATGGTGCTGGCACCGGGGCCCAGCGAGCCCTCCACCATCAGGCTCCGGACCAGTCCCAGGGTGTCGTTGGTGAGTGATATGAAGTCGATGCCGCTGTGTTCGTAAAATCTCTTGTCTTCTGTGTCAAGTAACGCGTCAATAAACGCTTGAGGTACCTGATCGATGGTCACTGGTATCAGGCGGCGTTCGCCGAACTCGGCCAGCAGATCGCCATCGCGGGTATATATGCGCAACGGGGTTTCCAGTTGCACGTTGCGGTAGGTCTCGGCTTTCGGCGTCAGTGGATCCAGGTATAGGAAAACGCCTGCCAGAGTGAGCACTGCACCACATACGGCGGCACAGCCCAGCCAGATAATGGCCCCGAGGGAGCGGCGAGTTTTACTTGCTGTCATGTCGTGAGGGAGGTGGATTGTTGCTGTACGTCAACATGCTTTTCTATTTTGGCGCCCGTGCGCGCACTCGTTTTACGTTTTTCACTCGATGCTTCGTTGCCCTCACATGCGGAGTGGTATTTAATGTCGTGCCGCATGAAACGGACGTAAGTGCCCGCGCCATTAAGGAATTCTAACGTGGCCTGGTTCAAAAAGAAGACCAACGTTCTGTTGGGCCTGGATATCAGCTCCACTTCCGTGAAGCTGCTCGAGCTATCCAAGTCCGGCGATCGCTTTCGCGTGGAAGCTTACGGCGTTGAGCCGCTTCCGCCAAATGCCGTGGTCGAAAAAAACATCAATGATGTAGAAGGCGTGGGTGAAGCCGTCAAGCGGCTTGTATCTCGGGTCAAAGCTACGTCTCGCCAGGCTGCTGTTGCGGTGGCCGGTTCTGCGGTCATTACAAAGACGATTGAGATGGACGCGGCGCTCAACGACGACGAGATGGAAAACCAGATCACGGTCGAAGCCGATCAGTACATCCCCTATCCGCTGGATGAGGTGGCCATCGACTTCGAGGTGCAGGGGTTGTCTGAACGCAACCCGGATCAGGTAGAGGTGCTGCTCGCAGCCTGCCGCAAGGAGAATGTAGAGCTGCGCGAAGCGGTGCTCGACATCGGCGGATTGAAGCCCGCGGTGGTGGACATCGAGGCGCACGCAATGAAACGGGCGTTCGATCTCGTGAAGCCGCAGCTCGGTAGCAATCCCGACGATCTGGTGGTGGCGATCATCGACATCGGTGCCACCATGACCACGCTATCCGTTCTTGCAGACGACAAAGCCATTTATACGCGCGAGCAGTTGTTCGGCGGAAAGCAGCTCACCGAAGAGATTCAGAGGCGCTACAGCCTGTCCTACGAAGAGGCGGGTCTGGCCAAGAAGCAGGGGGGCCTGCCGGACGACTACCTCGAAGAGGTGCTGGAGCCCTTTAAGGAAGCGGTACTGCAGCAGGTAACGCGCTCGTTGCAGTTCTTCTTCTCTTCCAGCCAGTACGATGACGTGGACTACATCGTCCTGGCGGGTGGTACGTCCTCCATCGACGGCCTGGCGGATCTGATCGAGAGCAAGCTGGGCACGCCGACGATTATGGCGAACCCCTTCATGGACATGGCGCTCACCGGCAAGGTGGATGCTGATGCCCTGGCGAATGACGCCCCTGCGCTGATGATTGCCTGCGGGCTGGCGATGAGGAGCTTCACCTGATGGCCAACATTAACCTCCTGCCATGGCGCGAGTGGGAACGCGAACGTAAACAGAAGGAATTCCTCGTCAATCTGGCCGGGGTTGTGATTCTCGCCGTGGTGATTGTTCTTGCGGCGGGGCAATACCTGGATCAGTCCATCAGTGGGCAGAACGCCCGGAACGCCTTCTACGAGAGCCGTATTGCCGTCCTGGATGAACGGATCAAAGAGATCTCCACGCTGCAGAAAGACCGGGAAGACCTTCTCGAGAGGATGCGCGTGATCCAGGAGCTGCAGGGCAACCGGCCCATCATCGTTCGGGTATTCGATGAGCTGGTGCAGACGCTCGCGCAGGGTGTGCACTACTCCAAACTCGAGATGAAGGACGGAGCATTGGCGCTGGAAGGTGTCGCCGAGTCCAACAACCGCATCTCAGCGCTCATGCGCAACGTCGACGCCAGCGAATGGTTTGCTGATCCGAACCTCAAGAGTATTAAAGAAGACGAGGACAACCGGGTATACGGCGCGGGTGCGTCGGTGTTCGATCTGACGTTCCGCCAGGTCAATCCCCTGGCCGATCCGGAAGAGGAGGGCTGACATGGCGTTACAGGACAGCCTCGAACAGCTGAAGAGCGTCGAGCTTTCGGACCTCGACTTCAACAATATTGGCTCGTGGCCGGCTGCGCTCAAAGGACTGGTCATGATTATCGTGCTGGTGCTGATCCTGGTGGTCGGCTACAGCCTGTATCTGTCTGATAAACGTGCTCAGTTGCAGGTGGCGGAAGGTCAGGAGCAGACGCTGCGCAACGACTTCGTGGACAAGGCGGAAAAATCGGCCAACCTCGAAGCGTATCTGCAACAGAAAAAGGAGATGGAGGATACGTTCGGCGCCCTGTTGCGTCAGCTGCCCAGCGACACCGAGGTGCCTGGCCTGCTGGAAGACATCACCCGCACCGCCATCGACAACGAGCTGAAGATTGAAAGCATCACCCTCAAGCCAGAGATGAACACCGAATTTTACGTGGAACTGCCCATCGAAATCGTCGTGGAAGGCAGCTACCACAAGATTGGCTCATTCGTCAGCTCCGTGGCCAACCTGCCGCGGATCGTCACGCTGCACAACTTCGAGATCGAGCCGGTTGCCGGCCCCGACAATCTACGCATGACGATCGTTGCCAAGACCTATCGCTATCTGGAGGACGCATAAATGAAGCGCGTGCTCATGAAAGCGGGCAGCATCGTTGCTTGCGCGCTGTTGGTGGCAGGCTGCGGCGGCAGTCAGAACTTTGCCGATATCGAGCAATTCATGTCGGAAGTGGAGAGCCGGCCGGCGAGTCCGATTGCACCGCTGCCGCCGTTCGAGCAGGTTGAGCCATTTGCTTACCAGGCAAGCACGAAGCGGCAGCCGTTCGAGCCGCCCGTGAAGGTCACCGCTCTTGAGAGGCGGCCTGATGGCGTGCAGGTGAAGCCCAACTTCGATCGCGTGCGGCAGTATCTCGAACAGTTTCCGATCGGCCAGCTCACGATGGTCGGCACGTTGTCGCAGAACGCGGCGCAGTTCGCTTTGATTCAGGATCCGGAGGGCGGTGTGCACCGCGTTCGTATAGGCGACTACATCGGCACCGATCACGGAAAAATACAGATGATCAGTGACCTGGACGTTCAACTGGTGGAAATCGTGCCGGATGGTACGGGAGGCTGGGTGGAGAGAGCGCGCACCGTAGCCTTGGGAGGAGATGACGCATGATGACGACTGGCAAATTGAACAGCCGCTGGACGCAGTGGTGGGTTGGAGCGGTGCTCGCAGCGGCGGCGGCGGTCGGCTGGGCGGACACGCGGCTGACGGCGATCGAGTTTTCATCGCTGCCAGGGGACCGTACGGAAATTCGTATGTCTTTCGACGGCGCCCCTCCGCAGCCGACGGGTTACACCATTGAACAGCCAGCACGCATCGTGCTCGATATGCCGGGTGTCATCAGCGGTCTGGTGGAGAAGCACCATAATCTCGGCGTGGGTAACGCGCGCAAGGTATCGGTCATTTCCACGCCTGATCGTACCCGGGCCATCGTCAACCTCACACAGCTGGTCGGCTACGAGACCGATGTACGCGGCAATACCCTCTATCTGCTGGTGGGCGCCGACGCGACCAGTGGCATGCCGGCGCCGAGCATCGCGGAGTCTGCGGTGGACTCAGCAACTCGGGCGGAACGTGCGGGCAACAACTCGCGTATCGAGAACATCGACTTCCGCCGCGGCGCGCAGGGCGAAGGCCGCGTGGTGCTGCAGCTCAGCAACCCGAAAGCACCGGTGAGCGTGGTGAGCGACGGCGGCAAGATCAAAGTGGAGATACGCAACACGACGCTGCCGGCCAATCTGCAGCGGCGTCTGGACGTTACCGATTTCGCAACACCGGTGCAGATCGTCGACGCCATCCAGGAAGGCGATCACGTACTGGTCAGCGTCTCCGCTTCCGGCAACTACGACTACCTCTCCTATCAGGCCGACGACAAACTGTCGGTAGACGTGACGCCACTCACGGAGGAAGAGGTAGAGCGCCGCGACGACATCTTCAAGTACAGCGGTGAGAAGCTATCGCTGAACTTCCAGGACATCGAGGTGCGTTCCGTCCTGCAGCTCATCGCCGACTTCACGGACCTCAACCTGGTGGCGAGCGACACGGTATCCGGCCGCATCACCCTGCGTCTGAAGAACGTGCCTTGGGATCAGGCTCTGGAACTCATCCTGAAGACCAAGGGCTTGGATCAGCGGCAGGTGGGCAACGTCCTTTTGGTGGCACCCGCGGCGGAAATCGCGGCGCGCGAGAAGCTGGAGCTCGAGAATCAGAAGCAGATCTCCGAACTTGCTCCGCTGCGGACGGAGTTCGTGCAGGTACGCTACGCAAGTGCTACGGAACTGTTTGGGCTGTTCGAGACATCCAGCGAAGGCAGCAGCAATTCCATACTATCGCCCCGCGGCAGCGTCATTGTCGATGAGCGCACCAACTCGATCATCATCACCGATACTTCGGACCGGCTTGAGGAATTCCGCCGCATCATTGCGCAGCTTGATATCCCGGTGCGCCAGGTGCTGATCGAAGCCCGCATCGTCACTGCCACAGCCAACTTTTCCGAAGAGATCGGCATCGCCTGGGGCGGTGGCGGCTATCTTGAAAACGGCAGCAACGCTGTGCGGTTCGGCGGCACGGTGGAAACCCTCACTGAGGTGCAGACCATCCGCAATGACCGGCTCAGCGGCCAGGCGCAGAGCGACGCCGCAATCACGTTCCCCGGTGCCTACCTGGTGGATCTCGGTGTGGCGGGTTCCGACGCGACGAGCTTTGCGATCGGCCTGACCAAGCGCGACTGGCTGCTGGATCTGGAGCTTTCGGCGCTTGCCAGCGACGGTCATGCAGAGATCGTCTCCCGGCCGAAGGTGATCACGGCTGACAAATCCACCGCGCTCATCGAGTCGGGTGTGGAGATTCCCTACCAGGAGGCGACATCCAGCGGTGCTACCAGCGTTTCGTTCAAAGACGCGGTGCTGGCATTGGAGGTAACGCCGCAGATCACACCGGATGACCGCATCATCATGGCGCTGAACGTCAAGCAGGACACGGTGGGTGTGGTTTTTGAAGGCGTGCCCTCGATCAATACCAACGAGGTGGAAACCGAGGTACTGGTAGACAACGGTCAGACAGTGGTGCTCGGCGGTATCTTCACCACCGATAAGAACGTGTCGGTGACCAAGACACCGTTCCTGGGTGATCTGCCTTACATCGGCCAGCTTTTCAAGCGTACGCTCGAGCGTGACGATAAGCAGGAGCTGCTTATTTTCATCACGCCGAGGATCATTGCTGACTCGCTGACGGATCGGTAGGCAAGTACACTAGCGGCGCTCTATAGCGCCGCTAGTCATGACCCCAAACATTTATCTCGTCGGTCTCATGGCCGTGGGTAAGACCACGGTAGGGCGGTTGCTCGCAGAAGCGTTGCACATGGATTTCTACGACAGCGATCAGGAAATCGAAACCCGCGCCGGCGCGGACACCGGCTGGATCTTCGATGTGGAAGGTGAAGCCGGCTTTCGTGACCGCGAAGAGCAGGTGATCGATGATCTCACCCAGCGCCATAACGTTGTCATAGCAACGGGCGGAGGCGCGGTGATTCGCCCTGCGAACCGTCAGGCCCTATCGACGCGCGGCGTTGTGTTGCATCTGGACAGCCCGCTGGATCGTCTCGTGGAGCGCACCCGTAAAGACAAGCGTCGGCCGTTGCTGCAGAAGGGTAACGTGCGAGAAACGTTGGGCCGACTCATGCGGGAGCGCGCGCCGCTCTATGCCGAGATCCGCGACTACCGTTTCGTCACCGACCGCCAGAGCCCGAAACTCCTCGCCCGCAAGATCGAGTGGCAATTGCGCGAGGATGGGGTGGTTCGATGATGGAAGTAGCCGTAGAGCTTGGTGCGCGCAGCTACCCGATCTACATCGGTGAGGGCCTGCTGCACGACCACCAGCTGGTCGCCTCTCTCGTGCCTGGCTCACAGGTAGCAATCATTACCAATGATACGGTCGGGCCGCTCTATGCAGAGCCGCTGGTGCGGGCGTTCGGCAACAAGCAGGTCGACGTACTGGAGCTGCCCGACGGCGAAGCGTACAAGAACTTTGCAAGCTTCGAGCGCGTGCTCGATTTCCTCGCCGATCATGGCCACCACCGGAGCACCACGGTGGTGGCGTTGGGTGGCGGAGTGGTCGGCGATATGGCTGGGTTTGCGGCTGCAACCTACCAGCGCGGTGTCAACTTCGTGCAGGTGCCGACCACGTTGCTGGCGCAGGTGGACTCGTCTGTTGGCGGTAAGACTGCCATCAATCATCGCGCCGGAAAGAACATGGTAGGCGCTTTCTACCAACCGAGCGCGGTGCTGGCGGATGTCAGTACGCTTGCCACGCTGCCGGACCGGGAGCTGCGCGCTGGTTTGGCTGAGGTGCTGAAATACGGTGTGATAGCCGACGCGCCGTTCTTCGAAGAGATCGTCTCCAACGCTGCTGCGCTGCTCGGTAGGGACAGCGTCGCGCTTGCGCGCGTTATTCAGCGTTCCTGCGAGCTGAAAGCGCAGGTTGTAGCGGAGGACGAGCGGGAGACTGGGCGGCGTGCGATCCTCAACTTCGGGCACACCTTCGGCCACGCCATTGAGCATGAAATGGGCTACGGCGAGTTGCTGCACGGCGAAGCGGTAGCGATTGGTATGGTGTTGGCGGCGGACCTGTCCTGGCGGCAAGGGCTGCTCGGACAGGGCGAAGCACAACGCATTCTTGCCGCCGTGCAGGCACTTGAGCTGCCGATTGCGCGTCCGGCGGGTGTAGAGCCGGCGGCGCTCCTGGCCGCCTTTCGGATGGACAAGAAAGTGCTGGATGGTACAGTGCGCTTCGTTCTGGCGCGGGCCATTGGGGATGCGTTCCTCACCGGCGATATAAACGCCGCCTGCCTCGAAGCAACGTTGAATACGGACAATCCTACGGATGGCTGAAGGCGAACACGGTTTTCTCGGGCTCACGCACAATCCGTTTACGGATACGAGTGATGATTTTTTCGAAGGTGCGGACCGCAAGCTGCGCCTCGATCAGCTGCGTCACCTTACGCAGTGGTCGCGCGATGTGATGCTGGTGACGGGCCCGCAGGGTGTCGGCAAGACCATGCTCTACCGTCAGCTGTCCAAGACCCTCGAGCCCAGGGTGCGTGCGGCACGGATCAACGGGTTGATGATCAATTCAGCCCCGGACGTGTTGACCGCCATCGTGCAGGGTTTCGGTGCGCCGGCCCCCCAGGACAACAATCCGCAGAACGTTGCAGCTAACATTCTCACCTACGTGATCGGACAGGACCGCCAGGGTCGCTTCTGCCTGGTGATGGTGGATGACGCGCACCGGCTATCGTTCCAGGCGCTAGAAGAGCTGCTGAAACTCGCCAAATCGTGTCCGGTGCGTCTACTGCTGTTCGGCGAGCCAAGCATTGTTGCCATGGTGGCGAAGAGCGCTGAACGCCTTGAAGTGGAGTGGCACGAATCAAGGCTTTCAGGATTCGCAACGGAAGATACCCAGGCCTATCTCACCTGGCGGTTCGAGCAGGCGCAGTATCGCGACAAGCTGCCATTCTCCTCGGATCAGCTCGCCAGGCTCGGCAAGGTGTCCAACGGTCTGCCGGGTGAGATCAATCGAATCGCCGGAGAACTCGTGGCGCGGCTGGAGTCTGGTCAGGGGCGCGAAGGTCGGCGTTTCCCCATGGCCCATCGCTTGCTGGTAGTGCTGCTCGTTGCGCTGGTGGGGCTAGCGTATCTGGTATTCAGCGATACCGATGCGCGGCGTGAGCAGGCGCGGGACGTGGTTGCTGAGGTCACGGAGATTCCGCTGCCTGGTGTCGAACCTCCGCCTGCGGTGGATGTAAAGCCGGCCGACGTTGAGGAGGTGGTGAGCTTCGGTGAGGCGGCAGAAGTCGAAACACCCGAAGCGCCGATGCAGGATGCGTTGCCCGACGCGAGCGTGGTTGCGTCGGTTGCGCAACAGACGCCGCAGGAGCCTGCTCCTGAAGAGGTGGTGGCAGACGACGAGCCGGTTGCGGTTGCGCCCAAGGTCGTGGAGTCCGCGCCAGCGCCGCCCGAGCCGGGTGGCGTTCGGGACGCGGCGTGGCTGAGAGCGCAGCCGGCGGATTACTACACCCTGCAGTTGGTTTCGGTGAGCAGCCAAGATCGCGTTCACGCATTTGTGGACAAGCAGCGCGAGCCTTCGGAGTTTGCCTGGTATGCCTTGCAGCGGTCCGACAAAACGCTTTATGTGATCACCTACGGCGTGTTCGCAACCCTGGAAGAAGCCCGTGCGGCAGCGTCGGATCTGCCGAAAGAGATCGGCAACCTTGAGCCGTGGATACGGCAACTCAAGTTCATTCAGGAAGCCAGCGGCGGTTAGCGCGCCGCCGCGCTATCAGATCGACATCACGGCAGCTGGCTAGATCCCATCAGCCAGCTGTCTACTTCGCGCGCCGCTTCCCGACCTTCGTTGATCGCCCGTACCACCAGAGACTGCCCGCGTCGACAGTCGCCGGCAGCAAACACCCCTTCCACGCTGGTGGCGTACTTGCCGTACTCCGCCTTGTAGTTGGAGCGCTCATCGTATTCGATGCCGAGGGGATCCGACGCATCGTGCTCAGGGCCTAGAAAGCCCATAGCCAATAGCACGAGATCTGCATCCCAGCGCTTCTCGGTGCCTGGAACGTTCTCGAATTTGCCGGCCCGCATCTCCACTTCCACCGTGTTGATGCCGCATACGTTGCCCTGGCCGTCGTCGATGAAATCCACCGACGAGATGGAGTAGATGCGTGGATCGTCGCCGAAACGCTTAGCCGCTTCTTCGTGGCCGTAGTCCACGCGGAAGATCTTCGGCCAGGTGGGCCATGGGTTGTTGTCTGCACGATCTGCTGGTGGCTTCGGGAACAGCTCAAAGTTCACCAGGGTTTTGCATCCATGGCGCAGTGAAGTGCCAATACAGTCGGTGCCAGTATCGCCGCCACCGATGACGATGACGTGCTTATCCTTGGCGGAGATGTAGTTGCCGTCGGCGTGCTCGCTGTCGAGGTAACTCTTGGTGTTGGCGGTGAGAAACTCCATGGCGAAGTGCACGCCTTTGAGCGCGCGACCGGGGATGGGCAGATCACGGGGCAGCGTGGCGCCCGTAGCGAACAGCACCGCGTCGTGGTTCGCACGCAGCTCCCGCACGTCGACACTGCCGTTGGAGCCATCACCGATGTTGCAGGATGCATGGAAACGAATGCCTTCTGCTTCCATCAGCTTCACCCGCCGTTCTACAACGCCGGTCTTCTCGAGTTTCATATTGGGAATGCCGTACATGAGTAGCCCACCGATGCGGTCGGCTCTTTCGTAGACGTCCACGGTGTGGCCAGCGCGGTTGAGCTGCTGTGCAGCGGCGAGGCCCGCTGGGCCGGAGCCGATGACCGCAACGGTTTTACCCGTGCGCACATCCGGGGGTTCCGGCACTACCCAACCTTCGGCGAAGCCGCGGTCGATGATCGCCATCTCGATGTTCTTGATGGTCACAGCCGGGTCGGTGATGCCCAGTACGCAAGCGCCTTCGCATGGGGCCGGGCACACTCGGCCGGTAAACTCCGGAAAGTTGTTGGTCTTGTGCAGACGGTCGAGCGCATCACGCCAGTGACCCCGGTACACGAGATCATTCCACTCCGGAATCAGGTTGTGGATGGGGCAGCCTTCGTTCGACTGGCAGAATGGCACACCGCAATCCATGCAGCGCGCACCCTGCGTCGTCAGCCGCGACACGTCGTGTTCGGTGTAGATCTCTTCGTAGTCCAGGAGTCTGGCCTCGGCATCGCGGTAAGGTGCCGCGTTGCGGGCGAACTCCATGAATCCTGTTGGCTTTCCCATAGTCCCTGCGAGTCTGTGTTCGTTCGAATGTCAGCCGGCGCTGACTGCGTTCTTGCGCTGCTCCAGCACGCGCTTATAGTCTGTGGGCATCACCTTCACGAAGCGGCCGACTTCCTGTTTCCAGTTGTCGAGCAAGCGTGCTGCGACGTCGGAGCCGGTGAACTTCCGGTGCTGTTCGATCATGTGCAGCACCTCTGCCATGTCTTCTTCCGCTTCCAGGCGCTCCAGTGCCACCATCTCCATGTTGCAGCGCTCGGCTAAGCGATCTTGCGGGTCCCAGATGTAGGCGACGCCTCCGCTCATGCCGGCAGCGAAATTGCGGCCTGTGGGACCGAGAATGACCACGCGGCCGCCGGTCATGTACTCACAGCCGTGATCGCCAACACCTTCTACCACGGCGCGCGCGCCGCTGTTGCGCACGC
>JAUILW010000591.1 GCA_030432795.1 Gammaproteobacteria bacterium | reverse complement strand
TAAGGTGGTGGAGGAACGGTGATATGACGGCGACGCTCGATGCATTTGCCAGGGCGCCGAAGATCCTGCGGCTCAATCTGGCCGGACGCCCTCTGGAGTGGGTGACCTGGCAGGAGGCAGTTTGCCTTTATGCCCGGGATATTGTGCAGTGGACGTTGGGCGCGCCGGTGCTGCGCATTCGTGGCGGCCACAGCCGCCTGGATGGTTCGCCTTCCGCGGTAGACATCCACGCCATCATCGCCTGTCAGGGGCGGGTGGTGGAGCCCGCTCGAAATATCCCGCCCCTTACCAACCAGGCGTTGTTCGTGCGCGACGGCAACACCTGCCTGTATTGCGGCCAGCATCACCGCGACGGTGAGCTCACCCGTGATCATGTGGTGCCTACCAGCCGTGGCGGCTGTGATGCGTGGGACAATGTGGTGGCTGCCTGCCGGCGCTGCAACCATCTCAAAGGCAACCGGCTTCTGCAGGAGTGTGGCTTCGAGCTTCTGGCGCTGCCGTACACGCCAAACCTGTCGGAGTATCTGGCGCTGACCAATACCGGGCGAATCCTCGGCGATCAGATGGACTTCCTGAAGAAGACCTTCAGCGCCAACAGCCGTCTGCGGCACTGATCCCTCGGCTAGATCCCAAGCTCCTCGCCGCGCACCCACATGGCGTGAAAGCCTATATTGAACCGACGTGGCATGCGCACGGTGGCGATGGGCCCCTGGGTGATGTCTTTGGCATCGAATATCAGGCAGCGGGATACCCAATCGTTGCCATCATGCACGTATGTCACCAGGTAGCCGTCGTCTTCCGCCATGTCAGCGCACGCGCCGCGGCGTGGGGCGAAGTGGGTCTCGCTGCCGGAGCGGCGTGGGCCGTAGTCGTAGCGCTGAACGCTGCCGTCTGTGGTGTCGTATTTAATGAGGGCGTCGAACGTCTGGCAGCGGCCGGCGATGCTGCCATCGTCTGCCGGTAGCGGCAGGTACTGCAGGTAACCGTAGCGGCTCGGGCGACCGAGGTAGAGGCGATTGATGGTCGGAAACTCGGTGTTGAGATCATCGAGCTGACGCTCGCGGGTTTTGCCGGTGGTCAGGTCGAAGCGCCACTCGTGCAGCACATGCGTGCGGCGCCGCTCGGCCAGCTGAGAGGTGAGGGGCGCTTCGCTCTTGTCCCGTCGACCGCCGGGATTCGCCTGACGGCAACCTACCATGACCACTTCACTACCTTCCTCCCAGGCGTTGACTACGTGCAGCACGTAGCACGGTTCGGCTTCGAACCAGCGCACATCGCCCCCGCGGCGAGGCACGACGCCGAACCGCGCCGGCACATCCGGATGGAAGCGCACCACACGGCGGTTGTGCTGGCGCAGGATGTCATCGTCCTGAAAGTAGGGCAGGTCGTGCAGGATGGCGTAGTTGGTGGTCACCCCCATATCGTGGGGTGAGCGAGGTCCGGGTAGGTCGATGGGCTGGTCGAGCACGAGATTGCCGTCAGCATCCGCCAGGCCGTAACGCATGAACGGCGCCGTGTCCTGATAGTGGAAGAAGAGCAGCTCGCCGGTGTTCGGGTCGACTTTGCTGTGTGCGGAGAGGTTGTGGTCCAGCCGCCCGTCGAAGTTTTCTGCCCCGAGAGTCTCCAGCGTTCGAGGGTCGATACGGTAGGGCGTGCCGGCCAGGTACCACAAAGCCAGTAGGCGGCCAGCGTAGAAGATGATGTCGGTGTTGGCGCTGTCCTTTATTGGCGAGTGCGGCAGGTCGGGGCGGAACGGCCCGCACAGCCCCGGCCAGATGTTGTGTCCTGCGGCCATCTCCTCCCGCAGCTCGAAGGTCTGCACCCAGCGCGAGTTGTATGACGCCTTGCCGTCTTTGAACGTGATGGCGTTGAGCATGCCGTCGCCATCGTAGTAGTGGTACCGCGTCGCCGGTTTGAATCGCTGGCTCGGCCCGTTGACCACGTACATGCCGCACAGATCCTCCGGAATGCACCCCTGCTCCACCACCAGATCCTGTGCCTGCATCTCGGTGGATACAGGCGCGAACAGGCCGTGCAGGTACGGATGGTCAATTTCCCAAATCCAGTCCGGCGCACCCGGAGGCGGTTTGCCCTTTGGCGAATACGGCTCGACGTTGCGGAAAGTAAGAGGCAGCGAGGCGGCAAGCTGTTCTGGGGTTTGCATCTTTTGCCTGGTGGTCCGGTGCGGGGGCGTAACCCGACTGTATCATTTCCCGGTACCCCGGCAACGCGCGGGAGATCGCTCAGCGGAATCCTTTTACCGCGTCGTAGCCGTACATCCAGTCGAGTCTCTGCATGGCCATTTCCGGCAGAAAGCGGCTGGAGAAGGCGAGCTTCAGATTGCGGGCAAGCGTGTGCGGGCTTTGCAGGTTGTGTGCGAGGCTGCGCTGTTCGTAGGCGTGCAGGCGTCGGGCGCGCGCGCCGCGGTAGGTTTCATACTCGGCGAGCGCCGTGGGCAGATGGTCGTCGTAGTTGT
>JAUILW010000590.1 GCA_030432795.1 Gammaproteobacteria bacterium | reverse complement strand
AGCAGGTGGACAGCGGCGCGCAGGTCATCGACATCAACATGGACGAAGGCATGCTGGACAGCGCGGCTCTCATGGTGCGCTATCTGAACCTCATTGCCAGCGAGCCGGACATCTCCCGCGTGCCGATTATGGTGGACTCGAGCAAGTGGGATGTGATCGAAGCGGGCCTGCGCTGCATCCAGGGCAAGGCCGTGGTCAACTCCATTTCATTGAAGGAAGGCGAAGCCGCATTCATCGAAGCGGCAACGAAATGCCGCGACTACGGCGCCGCCGTGGTGGTAATGGCCTTCGACGAGGCAGGTCAGGCCGATACCTTCGAACGCAAGATCGAGATCTGCGAGAAGAGCTACCGCATCCTCACCGAACAGGTCGGCCTTCCCGCGGAAGACATCATCTTCGACCCCAACATCTTCGCTATCGGCACGGGCATCGAGGAGCACAACAACTACGCGGTGGACTTTATCGAGGCCTGCCGCTGGATACGTGACAACCTGCCGGGCGCTAAAACCTCGGGCGGCGTGTCGAACGTGTCCTTCTCCTTCCGCGGTAACAACCCAATTCGCGAAGCGATACACACGGTGTTTCTATACCACGCCATCCAGGCTGGACTGACCATGGGCATCGTCAACGCCGGCCAGCTCGGCATCTACGAAGACCTCGATCCGACGTTGCGCGAACTCGTCGAAGATCTGGTGCTCAACAGGCGCCCGGACGCCACCGAGCGGCTGCTGGCCGTGGCGGACAGATTCAACACGAAAAAACAGGCAGAAGCCGACCCGCAGGCCGAAGCCTGGCGCGAGTGGCCGGTGGGTAAGCGGATCGAGCATGCGCTCGTCAAAGGTGTGACCAGCCACATCGTCGAAGACACCGAGGAAGCGCGCCAGATGGCTACGCGGCCTATCGAGGTGATCGAAGGGCCGCTGATGGACGGCATGAACGTGGTCGGCGACCTGTTCGGCAGCGGCAAGATGTTCCTTCCGCAGGTCGTCAAAAGCGCCCGCGTGATGAAGCAGGCGGTTGCCCATCTCGTGCCGTACATCGAAGCCGAGAAGGACGCCAATTCCCGCTCCAAGGGCACCGTGATCATGGCCACGGTGAAAGGCGACGTGCATGACATCGGCAAGAACATCGTCGGCGTGGTGTTGCAGTGCAACGGCTACGATGTGGTGGATCTCGGCGTCATGGTGCCCGCGGAGACCATTCTTGCCGAGGCGCAGAAAGTACAGGCAGACATCATTGGTCTTTCTGGCCTGATCACCCCGTCACTTGACGAGATGGTACACGTGGCAAGCGAGATGCAACGCTTGAGGATGGACACACCGCTGCTCATCGGCGGCGCGACCACGTCGAAAGCGCACACCGCGGTGAAGATCGAGCCGGCGTTCAACCTGGCGCCGACCGTCTATGTACCCGACGCCTCCCGGGCCGTCGGTGTGGCCACGAAGCTGCAGTCAGAAGATCAACGCGCTGCGTTTGTCGAGGAGGTGCGCGCCGACTACGTGGCCGTGCGTGCCCGCACCGAGGCGCGCGCACAGGGCAAGGAGTACCTGTCGATGGCGGCAGCCCGCTCCAATACGGCAGCCATCAACCGCACAGAGACTTCCGTACCCAACCAGCCGGGCGTGCACGCCATCCAGTTCGATCTGCGCACCCTGCGGCGTTACATCGACTGGACACCTTTCTTCCTGACCTGGGAGTTGGCCGGAAAGTACCCGAAAATCCTGGACGATGAGGTGGTTGGCGAAGCAGCACGGAACCTGTTTGCCGACGCCGAGGCGATGCTCGACAAGCTCATCGAAGACGGTGTGCTCGGCGCCAGGGGTGTGTACGGGATCTGGCCAGCGCACCGCAGCGGCCCCGAAGAGGTCACCGTGCACACGGATGGCGGCGAGCGAAAACTGCAGTTCCTGCGCCAGCAGACCCCGAAACCCGAAGGACAACCCAATTTCAGCCTGGCGGACTTCATCGCACCTGCCGAGGACTACATCGGTGGCTTCGCCGTCACCGCGGGACTTGGTATCGAAGCGGTGCTTGCCGAATATCCAGGCGACGACTACGTGGACATCATGGTCAAAGCGTTGGCCGATAGGCTGGCCGAAGCAGCGGCTGAGTATCTGCACGAGCAGGTACGCAAGGTGCATTGGGGCTACGCTGCTGAAGAAACCCTGGACAACGAAGCGCTCATCAAAGAACGCTACGCCGGTATACGCCCAGCACCGGGCTATCCCGCCTGCCCGGACCACACGCAGAAGCTGGCGCTGTTCGACATGCTCGACGCTGAAAATCGCACCGGCATATCCCTCACCGAGCAGCTCGCCATGCTACCGGCGGCGTCTGTGTCCGGCTGGTATTTCGCGCACCCACATGCACGCTACTTTGGTGTCGGCAAAATCACCGAGGAACAGCTCGCCGATTGGGCGGCGCGTTCGGAGATGGATCTGGAGGAAGCCCGCCGCTGGTTACGACCGAACCTGGCCT
>JAUILW010000589.1 GCA_030432795.1 Gammaproteobacteria bacterium | reverse complement strand
GTCGTTCCCCGTTCGCCGGAGTTCTACCGGTCGTTGGAGCTTGCGCTGTACGTCAACGACGAGAAGCGGCAGCAGTTTCGCATGCAGGACATGATCCTGCCGATTGAGCAGATCATCGCGCAAGCCTTTGGTGCAGCACCGGCAAGTTACCGCAAAGGAGATGAGATGGTGAGCCTGTTGCCGCAGGAGAGTATTCCGGCGGGTACGCTCATCCTCACCGGTACCGCGGCGGGTGTACTGTTCAAGCCCGTCAATATCTGGAACCAGGGCTTCTATCTGCAGCCGGGAGACGTGGTGAGAACCGAAGCCACCTATCTCGGTCACCTGGAAAACGCGGTGACGGAGCGGTGAGATGAAATCGATGCTGCTCGGGGTGCTGTGGCTGTCGATTGTCGCTGTTGGCTGGGCGCAGACGCCGAACATCGTGCTGATCGTTGCCGACGATCTCGGCTGGAAGGATGTGGGTTACAACGGCAGCGAAATCGAGACGCCGAACATCGATGCGCTGGCGAAAACGGCGTGAAGCTCACCGACTTTCATGTGCACGCGACGTGCAGCCCGACACGCGCCGCGTTGATGACCGGTCAATCACCCATGCGTCATGGCATCTACCACGCGCTCGGTAAGAACACACAAGGCAGCCTGCCGTTGTCGTTGAAGCTGCTGCCCTAGTACCTGCGCGATGCTGGTTATCAGTCGGTGATGGTGGGCAAGTGGCACCTGGGACATGCAACGACCGCCATGTTGCCGATGGCTCGGGGGTTCGAGTCGGTGTACGGCCACTATACCGGCGGCGTCGGCTACTGGGATCATGTGCATGGCGGCGGTCTGGACTGGCATCGCGATGGCGTTGCCCTACGGCAGGAGGGGTATGCGACCCACCTGCAGGCGGATGAAGCCGTGCGGCTGATCCGCGAAAGGGACGCCAGCCGGCCGCTGTTTCTCTACACCGCTTTCAGCGCTCCGCATTTGCCCAACGAAGCGCCGCCGGAGGCTGTCGCTCGTTACGCGCACATAGACAACGAGAATCGACGTATCCATGCCGCCATGGTGGACGAGCTCGATCGGGCGATTGGTCGGATGGTTGCTGCGCTCGAGGAGCAGCAGATGCTCGACGACACGATGATCTGATTCTTCAGCGACAACGGCGGGCTGAACCCTGCTGCCGGCTCCGAGGCAATGCGCAACTTGGTCTCCAACCTGGTCGGGATCTTCGGCAGGCCGCTGCCTACCGATTTTCTGGAGTTCCTGCGCCACAACACCGAAGACGGCGGTGCAGACAACGGCCCCTACCGGCGCGGCAAGGGTGCGGTGTATGAGGGCGGACTGCTCGTGCCGTCGGTGCTGCACTGGCCCGCCGCGCTGCGGCCGGCGACGGTACCTGCGCGAGTAACCGTTCAGGATGTATTGCCCACTCTTGCGGAGGTGGTTGGCTTCGAGCTGCCCTCATCGCATGTGCTCGATGGCGAGCCGCGATGGGCGGCGATTCGCGCAGGTGATACACCGGCGCTGTCCCCTTTCGTTGCGGTCAGTCGGGAGGAGCGGGCAGTGCTCGAAGGAAAGTGGAAGCTGATTATCGGCAGCGATGCCGCTGAACTGTACAACCTGGCGGAGGATCCCTACGAAACGCACGATCGCGCGGCGGCGGAACCCGAGCGGGTGGAGCGCATGCGGGAGGTGGTTGCCGGCATCCCGCAGCAGCCCTCCATCAATCAGCCGTTGATCCGTCTCATGATGGATATGGACCGTTTCGGCGGCGAAGAAGACCGGCCGCCGTGGGCGGATGTGGTGCGACCTGCGCATTGAGCATGAACTGCTTAGCGGTGGAGCGCTGATAACCTGCGCTCTTGCTGCTTACCGGCCGGTCAATTCCCAAACGCGATGAATGCGGGGGTTTCGGGCGAAGTCCCGGTCCAGCATACGCTCGCTGATTTCTTCGACGCGCGCGAACGCGCTTACCTCGTCGGAAAGCGTAAAGCGCCGATTGTTGTTCGAGAAAATCATCGTTCCGTCCGCCGCCAGCAGCTTCATGGCACCACGCAGCAGTGCTACGTGGTCGCGCTGCACGTCGAAGTCCTCCGCGCGCTTTGAGTTCGAAAACGTCGGTGGGTCGCAGAAGATGAGATCGTAGCGGTCGCGCTGGCTCGCCAGCCAGCGCATGACATCGGCCTGTACGAACTGGTGGTGAACGGACGGTAGCCCGTTGAGCGCCAGGTTTCGCGCGGCCCACTTGAGGTAGGTTCCTGAGAGATCGACGCTTGTGCTCCGCGCCGCACCTGCCGCTGCCGCGTGCATGGTTACCGATGCGGTGTAGCAGAAGAGGTTGAGGAAACGGCGGCCCGTAGCCTGCGCCGCGACGAAGCGGCGGGCGGGGCGGTGATCGAGGAAGAGTCCGGTGTCGAGGTAGTCGAACAGATTCACTTCCAGTTCGACCGCACCTTCGCGAACCACCAGCGCTTCGGCGCGATGCTCCATGCGACC
>JAUILW010000039.1 GCA_030432795.1 Gammaproteobacteria bacterium | reverse complement strand
TGCGCAAAGGCCAGTGGCTCGTGCGTCACCGCCGGTATCTCGGCATCATGGCGGCGCTGTCGCACACCGTGCACTTCGGCTATGTGCTGCTCTACTTTACAGCCACCGGAGAAGCGCTTGAGGTCACAACCATCGTCTTCGGCGGCCTGGGGTTCGTTTTCTTCTGGCTGATGGCCCTGACCTCCAACGATGTGTCGCAGCGTACGCTGGGTGTGTGGTGGAAGCGGCTGCATCGTGCGGGCATGCACTACAACTGGGTGATATTTGCGCAGACCTACCTCTTTAGCCCTTGGGGGATTGCGCTGACGTTGCTTGCAGGAGGGCTGCGTCTGGCGGCTTGGATCAAACAGCGTAGGACACGCCGGTCTTGCACCTCCTGACCGCGGCTGTTTAGATGCTCGCCGGCTAAGAGGAGAGAGTCAGATGATGCGAGCGTTTACGATGCGCATGGCGGTTTGCTGTGCGTTTTTACTACTGTTCATCAGCACACCGGTCACCGTGCAGGCGGAAGCGGCCCTTGAGGAGATCGTGGTTACGGCACAGCGCCGGGCGGAGAGCCTGCAGGATGTGCCGATCGCCATTACGGCAATCACCGGTGATGAGCTCGATGCGCTCGGCGTAGACGACATCAAAGGCATCACCGAGCGCACGCCCGGATTCACCATGGGTACCTTCAACGCAGGCCAACCGCAGCTCTACATTCGCGGTATCGGTTCGAATGAAGACAGCCCTGCAGGCGACCAGTCGGTGATCGTATTCATCGATGAGATTTACATCGGCCGCTCTGCCGGCATGGACATGGATCTGTTTGATCTGGAGCGCGTGGAGGTGCTGCGCGGCCCGCAGGGCACCCTGTTCGGTAAGAACGTGGTGGGCGGAGCGGTGAGCGTGGTCACGTCGAAACCCGATGAAAACCTCGACATGCGCTTTGAAGTGTCCGGGGGTGATCTTAATCTGCGCTCGTTCCGCGGGCTGGTAAGCGGGCCGATTGCTGATGGCGTTTACGGCAAGTTTTCGTTTTCGAGCCGCAAACGGGACGGCTACGTGGACAACCGCATTGACGAGTTTCCGCAGTTTTTCCCCAACGGCAACGAAGGCGACAAGGAAATTGGTGACGTCGACACCAACTCCTTCCGTGGCGGCCTGCGCCTCGTGCCTAACGATCGGGCGGAGATCAACCTGACCGCAAATTATTCGAAGATGAACCAGAACGGCCCACCGCGCCACTACATCGGCCCTACCGGTCCCTGGTTCCAGACGGAAGCGGCGCTGCTGCCGGGCTATGTCGGCAACATTCACGACGTGCTGCAGGATGATGTCGGCCACTCGAAGATCGACATTTGGGGCGTCACGGGGCGGCTGGATTACGACTTCGACGCCTTCACGTTCACATCGCTCACGTCCTACCGTGACGTGGACGCGGACGTGGATAACCTGAACTTCGGCAGTCAGGAGATCGCCAGCCTGCGCCTGTCCAGCGGTGCCGCGGCGGTGATCCTCGGTGGCTCCAATCCCTACGTGGACCGTTCCGAGACGTTTACGCATGAGTTTCGCTTCACCTCCAACGGCGAAGGTCCGTTGGAGTGGGTTGCGGGCCTGTACTATCTGGAAGAAGAGGCCTACCGCAACGAGCGTTCGCAGCTTGGTGTGTTCCTGACCAATGGCGCGGGCGGCTCCATCCCCATCGTGCCGGTCATCGACGGCGGTAGCGAGATGACCAACACCACGGAGAGCTATGCGGTATTCGGTCAGGCGACCTACAACTTCACCGACTGGTTCCGCTTTACGCTCGGCGCGCGGCAGACCTGGGAAGACAAGGACGCCAAGCTCACCAGCACGCCGAACGGTCTAAGCGCCAGCCCGGCTTTCAATCTGAAGCTCGGTGATGACTGGTCGTCTTTCACGCCGAAGGCTACGCTGGACTTCAAGGTTGCTGAAGATGCCTTCCTCTACGTCAGCTACTCCGAAGGCTTCAAGTCTGGCGGTTTCCCCGGCGGCGGCGCAACCGAACTGATTGCAAGCACCGGCTTCGACCAGGAGGAGGCGAAGCTGCTCGAGGTGGGCGCCAAGACCGAGTGGTTCGACAACCGTCTGCGCCTGAATGTCGCCGCATTCCGTACGGACTACACCGACCTGCAGATCCTGCAGCTGCTAGTGCCGGACAACGCACCACCGCAGAGCCCGGGCTCGCTGATCACGCAGAACGCAGCGGATGCGGAGATCAATGGTGTGGAGGTGGAGTTCTCCGTTGTGCCGGCGGAAAACTGGCTGATCCAGGGCTCTTACACGTTCCTTGACACGGAGTTCTCAGACTTCTTCATCCCTGCCGGTTTCCGCGCGCCGGGTGTGGGCGCCACACCGGACCGCACCGGTAACGAGCTGCGCAACGCACCGGAGAACGCCTACAACCTGCTGGTTCGTTACGATCATACGTTCGCCAATGGCATGGGCCTGCGCCTGCAGGCGGACTTCCGCCACAAGGACGAAGTCTTCCAGGATCCCGACGAACTGGAGATTGCTGTGGTGCCGGAGTACGACGTGCTGGACCTGCGCGCATCGCTCAATTTCGGCGATGGTCACTGGACCGTCACCGGCTGGGTCAAGAACGCCACGGATGAAGAGTACTTCCTGCACAACTTCCCGGTGCAGGAGAGCGGTTTCGCCACGCCGGCGCTGCCGCGCACCTGGGGCGTCACGGTCAACTGGCAGAACTGACGCTTGTTACGGCGGGCCGGTATGCCGGCCCGCCGTTTTCCCCTACCAGCGGTTCCAGTGGGTGATGTTTGCCACCGGCGGTCGCTTGGCGCGCTTGAAGTCCGTACCCAGCGTGTAGGCTACCGGCAGTAGAGCAACCTGTAAGACGTCGTCAGGAATGCCGAGAATCTCCGCCGCTTCCTTTTCGTGCACCAGGTGCAGCGTGGTGAGGGCCGTGCCGAGCCCGCGGGCGCGCGCGGCGAGCTGAAAGCTCCACACCGCCGGGAAGATCGAGCCGAAATAGCCGGCCAGCATGGCGGGCGGTGCACCTTCCGGCGGCCGACCCTGGATGCAGGGGATCAGGTGCACAGGCACTTCGGCGAGGTGTTCCATGAGGTACACCGCTGAGCTGAATACCCGAGCGGTCTGCGGGTCGCCGCTTTCGTGCGCCTCTGAGGCGGCGCCCGTCAGGTAGCCTTCGGCTCCTCTCCTGTACAGATTCGCGAGCGCGGCCCGTTGCTCGGCATCGTCCACCACCAGCCATCGCCAGCCTTGTGAGTTGGAGCCGGTGGGCGCCTGTACCGCGAGCTCGAGGCACTCCTCGATGAGCGCCCTTGGCACCGGGCGTTCGAGGTCCAGGCGCTTGCGCACCGCGCGGGTGGTCGCCAGCAGCTCGTCAGTGATGTTCAGGTCGAAAGTCATAATGGTCCTCGCTCGGTTGCGCGCATTGAGAATGTCGTTGTGCAGTGTAAGGTACCCCAGTCAGTTCAACCTCGGGACGGGAAATTGCACATTCGATCGCTTGCCATCGCGGCATTGTTCACCCTCGCAGCACCGGTCAGCGCGGCTGACCTGCACGCACAGCTCGATGCGCTGGCAAGCGACATGCAGACCCAGGTAGTTGCCTGGCGTCGGGACATCCATCAGCACCCGGAGCTGTCCAACCGGGAAACGCGCACTGCCGGCCTGGTGGCTGAGCACCTGCGCTCGCTGGGATTGGAAGTGCAAACCGGTGTAGCCCATACCGGCGTGGTAGGCATCTTGCGCGGAGGCAGGCCCGGTAAGACCGTGGCGTTGCGCGCCGACATGGACGGCCTGCCCGTGCAGGAGAAGACGGGGCTTGCCTTCGCTTCCACCGCGACCGGCGAGTATCAGGGGCGTACGGTACCGGTCATGCACGCCTGTGGTCATGACAATCACGTGGCCATACTGATGGCCACCGCCAGCGTGCTCGCCGAGGTGCGAGAACAGCTTCCCGGCACGGTGAAATTCGTCTTCCAGCCCGCCGAGGAGGGCGCGCCAAAGGGTGAAGAGGGCGGTGCGGCTTTGATGATCCGAGAAGGCGTGCTCCGTGATCCCGAAGTAGATGCCATCTATGGGTTGCACATCGGCCAGCAGGGGCCGGTGGGCACGGCGATGTACCGGCCGAAAGGCGCTATGGCCAGCGCCCAGCGCTTCGATATACACATTCAGGGGCGGCAGACCCATGGCGCGCGGCCCTGGGCAGGGGTCGATCCGGTGGTGGTCGGCGCACAGATCGTGGTGGCGCTGCAGACCATCGTCAGCCGCTCCGTGGACGTTACCGCGGCGCCGGCGGTGGTGACGGTCGGCCAGTTCAATGCCGGGGTGCGCAACAACATTGTTCCCGATACCGCCACTCTCTCCGGCACCATCCGCACTTTCGATCCCGACATGCGTACCGCCATCCATCAGAAGATTCGTGACATCGTCTCCGGCGTGGCCACCGGCATGGGGGCGACGGCAACGGTGGAGATCGATCCCGGCGTGCCGGTGACGTTCAACGACGAAACGCTGGCGGCGGCCAGCGTTCCCACCCTGGAGCGGGTCTACGGCCGCGACAACGTCATTCTTGCGGAGCGCATTACCGGCGCGGAGGACTTCTCCTTCTATCAGGAAGAGGTGCCCGGCTTTTTCTTCTTCATCGGTGGCCGTCCGAGCAGCGTGCCGGCCGAGCAGGCGATACCCAACCACTCGCCGCTGTTCGACGCGGATGAAGGTGCCCTGGTGCCCGGTGTGCGTGCGATGAGCCACCTGGCGGTGGACTTTCTGCGCAGACCCTGAGCCGTGCGCGCCATGCTGCTTGAGACGCTGGGGGAGATACCTGCGCTCGATGGTACGGCGCGTAGCCGTTGGTTGACCGAACGACCATTGCGGCTGACGCAGCTGCCGCGCCCTGAGTGCGGCCCCGGTGAGCTGCGCATCCGCGTGGAGGCATGCGGCATCTGCCACACCGAGCTCGACGAGATTGAAGGTCGAACACCACCGCCGGTGCTTCCGGTCGTGCCAGGCCATGAGGTGGTGGGGCGCGTGGATGCAGTGGGCACCGGCGTGGCTCAGTCGCGCCTCGGCCAACGGGTTGGGGTCGGCTGGATTCATCACAGCTGTGGCGGCCCGCAAGAGAATGTCGACCCGGCTTTTTGCGCCACCGGCCGGGATGTAAACGGCGGCTATGCGGAGTGGATGGTGGTACCGGCGACGTACGCCTTCCCCGTACCGGCTACCTACTCCGCCGAGGAAGCTGCGCCGCTGCTGTGTGCGGGTGCTATCGGCTATCGGGCGCTGCGCCTGGCGGACGTTGAAGACGGTCAGGCCATAGGTCTCATGGGTTTTGGTGGCTCGGCGCATCTCGTGCTTGCGCTGCTGCGACATGTGCGCCCGGCCAGCCCTGTCTACGTGTTTGCCCGCGACGCCCAAACCCGTGCGTTTGCCTGTACTTTGGGAGCGCACTGGGCCGGCGACACGGAAGAAGCGCCTCCGACCCCGCCCGTCGCGATCATCGACACCACGCCGGCCTGGTTGCCGGTGCTGGCGAGCCTTGCCCATCTGGCGCCCGGCGGACGTTTGGTGATCAACGCCATTCGCAAGGAAGACGGTGATCGCCAGGTGCTGGAGAGGCTTTCCTACCATGACCATCTATGGATGGAGAAAGAGATCAAGTCCGTTGCCAACATCACGGGCGCGGACATTGCTGAATTTCTTCCGCTGGCGGCGGCGGCGGGCATCCGCCCGACGGTGCGTGTCTACCCGCTGGAAGAGGCAAACTCGGCGCTGTGGTCGCTCAAGCATGAGCGCGTGATCGGCGCCAAGGTTCTGACACTCAGAGTTTGACCTCCGGGACTCGCCGCAACGCCTCCCGCTTCGAAAGGGCGCTCAACCGATTGGCGTACTCCTGCACGTAACCGACGACCCATCCGGGGTCTGTATCGGCGTACGCCCGCAGTGCCCAGCCAATGGCTTTGCGGGCGAAGAAGTCGGTGTCGTCCATCGATCCGGAGATGGCATGGGTCAGCAGTTCGACGTCTGTATTCTCCCGCCGCTTGATCTGGCAGAGGATGCTGGTGCGACGCAGCCACAAGTCCTGATCGTCAGCGAGCGCATACATGCGTTGCGTTGTCGTTGTCGGGTGCGACCTGAGCAGATGGTGCACGAGTTTGGTGGCGATCGCGTCCACGTAGTCCCACCAGGCACCGGTGCGGGCCATGTTTTCCAACAGCGGCAGGCAGTGCGGGTTCAGCCAGGCGTTGCGAAAAGGGGAATAGTCCAGAAGCTCGATGGCGGCGTACCGTTCCTCGCGGAAACGGGCCTCTCCCCACAGATCCCTTGCGGCTGCTTCCCAGGCCTCGGCGTTGTTGCAGGGGCGCTGTGCAAAGCAGGTTCGTACGATGCGCCGCACTTCTGGCATGGCAACGCCTCGATAGGGCATTGTGGACTTCATGTATGCCTGCTGGGACTTTGCTCGTTGTGGGTCTGCGTGCGCCTTCAGCGCCTGTACCACATCACGCCCCAGGACGGTTTGCATGCTACTGCCCGAAGCCGCCGCCGCGAGCGAACTCCGCTTCTTCCTCGGTGGAGGTGCGCCCCAGGACTGCGTTACGGTGCGGAAAGCGGCCGAAGCGCTCGATGATGTCGCGGTGCTGGTGTGCAAAGCGCAACGTGTCACCCGTGATGTGGCGTTTGCCCGCGGGCGTGTCGTCACGCAGCCTGGTAAACAGGCCAACGGACGTGTGCTGGTCGATCAGGTCCTCAGAATGTTCGAAGGGCAGGTAGACGAAGCAGCGCTCATCGTAGCCCAGCTGTCGGTCATGGCCTGCGCGGATCGCAGCTGCGGCTGTCGCGAGCGCCAGATTGTCGAAGCCGAAAGCACGCGCGGTACCGCGGTAGATATTGCGCGTGAATTGATCTGTCACCAGGATGAAGGCGAGGCTGCCTTGCGGCGAACTTTTCCAATCGTCCAGGCGACCCTGTGCTGCGGCCTCGGGTAGCTCTGCGAAGCGCGCACGTATTTCTGCATCGAAGGTGTCGTCTGCGGCAAACCAGCGACGCCGCGTTGCGTCGTCGGCGAAGCCCTGGTGCAGCGTGCCAAACCAGAACTCCAGTACCGCGTCGATCAAAGCCCCCAGCACTCCAGGTCGTTGGCGAAGATCAGCGGCCCGGCGTAGTGGGTGCGGATGGCATCGCTGCTCTGCGATTCGCGGCCGCGTGTGCGGTTGGCCCGGTGCCCGAGGATCAACGTGCGCACCTGAGCTGCCGCGGCGATCTCACCGATTTTCGAGGGTTTCGCGAACTGTTCGAGCAGCGCACCGCGGGTGGATTCAGGGATGGCGTGCGGCACGATCAGCGCATCTGCGCCCTGGGCGAATTTGGCGACTGCGTCTTTCTGATTGCCGAAGGCGCCGGTGAACACGAGCGACATGTCGTTGATGTCAACGCGCCAGGCGACGGCGGGCGTGCTGGCGTTGCTGACCGGGATGGCGGAGAGGCGGAAGTTCTGCGAGCCGTAGCGCGCCCACCGGCGCTGGCCGGTGGATGGCACGTCGCGCACGCTGATCTTGTAGCCACCGCGGGACTTATAGGTGAGGAAATCCGCCAGGCTGCCATGGGCGCCTTCGGGGCCGATGAGGCGTTCGATGAAGGTCTTGGTGTCAGGCCAGGTGTCGTTGCCGGTGGGTCCGAGCACGGTCAGAGGCCGGTCGCGATCGCCATTGATGGAAGCAGCGATGAAGAACGGCAGCGCTGCGGTGCGCTCCGGGGAGACGTCGTTGTAGGCGATGGCATCGAGGTCCGCCAGCCGCGCGCCGCTCCGGGCGAACTGCACCGCACTGGCCGAGCCGGTATTGACCATGAGTACTGCCCGGTCATCCGACCAGACGAGATAGCTGGGACCGGCGTCTGTGCTGTCCAGCTCGCCGGCGCCAGCGCCAAGAATCTGGATCCACACCCCTTCGTCGCCGCACTGCACGCTCTGGCCGTCAGCGGCCAGAGCCATACTGATGGCGGCGCACCACAACGCCAGAGCTTGCGATACCCTCGCAAAAACCTTCGTCATTGCCACTTCCCCTCAACGAATACCGCGAATGCTTCTGCGGCTCAGGGCAATTCTTCGATTGCCTGCATTATATGAGCGAGCCCGGCTTCATCGGGCATGCGCCAGTCACCGCGCGGCGACAGGCTAACGGTACCCACCTTGGGTCCGGGTGGCAATGTCGTGCGCTTGAACTGCTGGGTGTAGAAACGGCGGAAGAACATCGCCAGCCATTTCTTCACCACAGCGGGTGTGTAGATGCCGTCGAAAGCGAGGCAGGCGAGGGCGTGCAGCTTGGCGGGACCGGCGCCGGCCCTGAGGAAGTGGTAGAGGAAGAAGTCATGCAGCTCATATGGGCCGATGATGTCTTCGGTATGCTGGGTGATGCGCCCTTCCTGCGCAGGCAATAGCTCCGGCGATATGGGCGTGTCGAGCACTTTGTTCAGCACGCCGGCGAGCGCATCGTCTGCCCGATGCACGGCGTACCAGCGCACCAGGTAGCGCATCATCGTCTTCGGCACGCTGGCGTTGACGTTGTAGTTGGCCATGTGGTCGGCGTTGAAGGTGCACCAGCCGAGTGCGAGTTCGGACAGGTCGCCGGTGCCGACGACGATCCCGCCGTGCTTGTTGGCGTAGTTGAACAGGATCTGTGTGCGTTCGCGGGCCTGGGCGTTTTCGAACACCACATCATGCTCCGAGTGTTCGAGATCCAGCAGGTGCTGCTCCACCGCTGCGGCGATGGATATCTGCCGCACCGCCACGCCAGTGGCGTCGCCCAATTCGTGCGCACTGGTGCGGGTGTGCTCGGTGGTGCCGGGGCCCGGCATGGTAATCGCGTGCAGGTGGCTGCGATCGATGCCGAGCTTGTCGAGTGCTGCGAGCGCCACCAGGTAGGCCTGGGTGGAGTCGAGGCCGCCGGAGAGGCCGATCACCAGGGTGTCACAGCGCGCGGCGCGCATGCGACGTGCTAGGCCTGTGCTCTGGATGGCGAAGATCTCCTGCGCCCGAGCATCGAAGAGATGTTCGTCCTCGGGAACGAACGGATGTGCATCGATGGGCCGCAGCAGCGTGTATATGGGTGATGCGGCCACCGGCGTCGGCACGGCGCTGTAGTCATCCGGTCGGGGTGCGCTGGCAAAGGAGATGTTGGACATGCGCTCGTGCCGCAGGCGTTCGACGTCAAAGTCCACGACCACTTCGGTGCCGTCGAAGGCGTAGCGCTCGCCCTCGGCCAGCATCCTGCCGTTCTCGGCGGCAATCACGTGGCCGCCGAAGACGATGTCCTTGGTGGACTCCATGGGGCCGCTGGAGGCGTACAGATAACCGCAGAGCCCGCGGGCCGAAGTCATTCGCAGCAGGTCGCGCCGGTAGTCGGCCTTGGCGATTGCCTCGTTGCTGGCCGAGAGGTTGAGCACGAATTCGGCGCCGGCCAGGCATGCGCGTATGCCTGGCGGCTCCGGTACCCACAGGTCTTCACAGATCTCCACAGCAAAGCGGAACGCGCCGGTGTCGAAGATCTGCCGCGGGGTGACAAGGAAGCGGCCGAGGGTGGGGTGGTCCACCGTCTGGCGCACGTCGGCGCCGGATACGAACCAGCGCATCTCGTAGAACTCGCCGTAGTTGGGTTGCGTGCTTTTTGGCACGACGCCCAGCACGCGGCCGTCCCCCAGCACCGCGGCGGCGTTCAGCAGACGTCCATCAGTAAGCTGCCAGGGCAGGCCAACCACCGCGACGATGCCATGGCAGGCGCTTGCCAGCTCGCCGAGGGCCTGGCGGCTGGCTTCCAGCAACGGCGCGGTGAAAAACAGATCTTCGCAGGTGTAGCCGGTGAGGCCGAGCTCGGGGAACACGGCCACCTGCACGCCCGCTTCGCGCAGGCGTACCAGGTGTTGCGCGATGGTGCGGGCGTTCGCCAGAGGCTCTGCGAGGTCGAGCACGGGCGATACCGCCGCCATGCGGCAGAAGCCGAGACTCCTGAAATCGGGTTGTCTGCTCATAAGCGCAGTGTAGCGGGCTCGCCATGATCCCCCAAAGCGTAGAAAATGTTCGGCTCGTCACACATCCAGGGGGAAGTGCATGAACTTCGAATTTTCCGAAGACGCAGAGCTCCTGCGCGAGCAGGCGCGGGGTTTTCTGCAGCAGAACTGTCCACCGAGTGCGGTGCGCGCCGTGCTCGACGGAGGGCAAAGCTTTGACGCAGCGCTTTCGGCGAAGATCGCCGAAATGGGCTGGAACGCCGCCGTCATACCAGAGGAGCACGGCGGCCTTGGATTGTCGTACTACGAGCTCTGCGTGATCGCCGAGGAGCTCGGCCGCGCGGCAGCGCCGGTACCATTCTCCTCGTCGGTGTATGTAGCCACGGAAGCCCTGCTGGCCGTTGGCAGCGACGCACAGAAAGCGCAGTGGCTGCCGAAGCTCGCCGCCGGTGAGGCCGTCGGTACCTTTGCCTTCGCTGAGGCCGCCGGACAGCGCGCTGATCTCGGCACGCGCCTCAGCAACGGCAAGCTCAGCGGCGTAAAGCTGCCGGTGCCTGATGTCGAAGCGGCGGACTTCGCCGTGGTGTTGACCGGTGGCGACGGCGGCAGCTTGGCCCTGGTGGACCTGAAAGGTTCCGGTGTGCAGGCGGAGCCGGTACGCATGGTGGATTTCACCCGCGGTCACAGCCGTGTGACCTTTGATGGCGCAGACGCCGAAGCGCTCGGCGCCTCGGGGGAGGGCAACGCGACGGTGGACAAGTTGCTCGATCGGGCGGCTGTGCTGTTCGCCTGGGAACAGGTAGGCGGTGCCGATGCAGCGCTCGAGCAGGCGCGGGAGTACGCCATGGGCCGCTACGCGTTTGGTCGGCCCATCGCCAGCTATCAGGCCATCAAACACAAGCTCGCCAACATGTACGTGAAGAACACGCTGGCGCGTTCCAACTGCTACTACGGCGCCTGGGCGCTGGATACCAACGCCGCGGATCTGCCGCTGGCCGCTGCCACGGCGCGCGTAGCGGGCATCGAGGCTTACCACTTCGCGTCGAAGGAAAACATCCAGACGCACGGCGGCATGGGCTTTACCTGGGAGTTCGACTGCCAGTTCCACTACCGGCGATCGCGTCTGCTGGCCGCCAATATCGGCAGCCTGAATCTCTGGCAGGACAAACTGGTGAGCGCGCTCGAGCAGAGCAGCGTAGCGTAAGGGGGCTACATCATGGATTTCGAAGACAGCAAAGAAGAAGCGGCGTTTCGCGCCGAAGCCCGCGCATGGCTCGAGGCCAACGTGCCGGCGAAAGAGGAGTGGGCGCACCTCGGCGAGGTGGAAGCAGCCAAGCTCTGGCAGAAGCGCAAGTACGACGCAGGCTGGGCCTGCATCCGCTGGCCGAAGGAGTACGGCGGCCGTGGCGGTGACGCGATTCAGCAGGTCATCTGGGGCCAGGAAGAGTCGAAGTTCGCCACACCGCCGAGCGTGTTTGCCATCGGCCAGGGTATGGCTGCACCGACGCTCATGGCCTATGCAACGGAAGAGCAGAAGGCCCGTTTCCTGCCGAAACTGGCCAGCGGCGAAGAGATCTGGTGCCAGCTGTTCAGCGAACCGGCAGGTGGTTCCGACCTTGCAGCCCTGCGCACCAAGTCGGAAAAGGACGGCGACGATTGGGTGATCAACGGCCAGAAGATCTGGACGTCGGGTGCGCATTACTCCGACTTCGGCATTCTGGTCACCCGCTCGGATCCGACGGTGGCCAAGCACAAGGGGCTCACCTACTTCTTCCTGGACATGAAGTCGCCGGGCGTCGAGATCAAGCCAATCAAGCAGATCTCCGGCGGCGCCAATTTCAACGAGGTGTACTTCACCGACGTGCGTATTCCCGATGGCCAGCGCCTGGGCGCGGTTGGTCAGGGTTGGCAGGTAGCGCTCACCACGCTCATGAACGAGCGCGCCTCCATCGGCGCGGGCGGCATGCCGGTGAACGTGAAGAACACGATGGCATTGGCGCAGCGGGTGCAGCTCAACGGACGTCCAGCCATCGAAGACGGCAACGTGCGCGCGAAACTCGCACAGTGGCACGTGCAGGAGGCGGGCTTGAAGTACACGAGCTATCGCACCATGACGGCGATGTCCCGAGGGCAGACGCCTGGGCCGGAAAACTCCATCGGCAAGCTGGTGGGCGCGCCCAAAGCGCAGGATATGGCAGCGTTCTGCATGGACCTCATGGAGGAGAGCGGTGCGATCTGGGATCCGGCTTTCTCGGAGGAGGCTGGAATTTTCCAACTCTGCTACATGTCCTCCCCGGGCCTGCGTATCGCCGGCGGTACCGATGAAATCATGGCCAACATCATCGCCGAGCGGGTGCTCGGCCTGCCGCAGGACATGCGTGCAGACAAGGGTATCCCGTTCAACGAAGTGCCGACCGGGTCTTCCTGATTGGCGTGCCGGGCCGTGCATGCACGGCCCGGCGCCTCACAGCAACTCGATGTGGTCGCCGACGCTGATGCGTCCAGGCGTGATCACGCTGGCATAAATGCCGAGGTTGCCGCCGTTCTCTCGCACCAGTGTGCGCATGACGGTTGGATCTTTGGGCAGATCGTCGAAGCCGTGGGTGGTCATCACGCAGCGTGGGCAGACGATCTCGAGCTGCAGTTCAGCATTGCCGATGCGAGCGCGCCGGCCTTCCCAATCGTTTTCCACAAAGCCTGCCGCATCGGCGTCGAAGACGATATTGGCGCGGAACCGGCGCAGGTCCATCCGGCTCTGCGGCGCACGTTGTGCCAGGGCGTCGAGGCTCGCGGAGGAAATCAGCAGCAGCGGATAGGCGTCGAAGTAGGTGCCCGGCGGTGACTCGAACTCGAATAGCTCCGCCGGAAATCGGGAAAGGTCCGGTAGCGGTTCATCCGGCGCCCGCGCGAACACCTCACGCAGGTAACTCTCCGGGTCGTCCGACGGGATGGCGTCGCCTCGCCGATAGTGATCCAGCTGGTCGGCCGGCAGGAGCGGCCACAGGCTCACCGGCGCGCCCACCGCGCGGCTGAGCACGTCGTTGGCGTCACGCGCGCTGCTGTGGGTCTGCGAGCCGTCCGGGCACGTGATGTTCACACCGGGTGACGGTGCGGCTTCAGTGGGCTCGCCATCGAAGCGGGCGGAGCACCCCATGAGAGCCGGGAAGCGCTTGCCGCCGCGAATGCCGCCCCGCGTTTCGTCCTTCACTGCCCATGCGCGATCGCCAGGGATGCCGCGCGTGTGCAGGTCTGCGTGTTGCAGGGCTTCGCCTGCCATGCTCTTTACCGGATAGCGGTGCAGGGAACGGATGGTGGGCATGGGCTACTGCCTTTTTTCGCTGATCTCGTCGAGCAGCATACCGAGTTCGGCGGCTTTTTCGACGATGCGCTCGATCAGTGGCTCGGACTCCTCGGAGAATCGAAAGCCCAC
>JAUILW010000588.1 GCA_030432795.1 Gammaproteobacteria bacterium | reverse complement strand
GAGGTGGCGCCGGCCTATGACCACGCCGAACTGACGTCGCTGGCGGCGGCCACCATTGCCTTTGAACTGGTCAACCTGTACTGCGTCGGCCGTTGAGCGTCAGCGACTGCGCCAGGCCTGGCTGCTGCGCATGATGCCGCGGGTCAGCAGCATGTGGAAGATGCGCGCGCCGGCACAGGTATAGGCAATCATCATCGCCATCGCCGCGGCGAAGGCCAGTTCCCCCTGGTCATCCATGTTCAGCACCGCCACCGAGGCCAGCTGGGTGTCGGTGGAATAGATGAAGACCACCGCCGACACCGTGGTCATGGCGTTCAGGAACAGGTAGATGAAGATGTCCATGGTGGCCGGCAGGCACACCGGCACGGTGACCTTGAAGAAGGTCTTGTAGAACGGCGTCTTCAGCGAGGCCGCCACCGATTCGAACTCGGCATCCATCTGCTTCAGCGCGGTAACCGCGGTGAGGTGGCTGACGGTGTAGAAGTGGGCGATGGTGGAGATCACCAGGATCGCCATGCTGCCGTAGAGGAAGTTGAACGGGTTCGACGGGTTGTTGAAGAAGAAGATGTAGGACAGCCCGAGCACCATGCCGGGGACCGCCAGCGGCAACATGGCCACGCCGTGGAAGACGCTGCGCCCGACGTTGAAGCCACGCCCCTTCTCCAGCAGGTAGGCACCGAAGAACACCACCACGGTGCCGAAGAAGGCGGTGTACAGGGCCATGCGGATGGAATTGAAGTAGGCATCCCAGCCGCCGCCGTTGGCGATGTCGAAATTGTAGTTGTGCAGGGTGAGGTTCAGGTTGTAGGGCCAGAACTTCACCAGCGCAGCGAACTGCGCCATGCCGATCATGAGCAGGATCAGCGCGGCGACGATGGAGCAGAACACCAGCATGGCGGTGTCCACGCGGCGGTTGGGCTTGGGTTCCAGCGGCACCGCGCGCGCCGACAGCAGGGCCACCTGCTTCTTCTGCACCTGGCGGTCGACGGCAAAGGCGATCACCGCCGGCACCAGCAGCACCACCGAGACCACCGCGCCCATCTGGAAGTTCTGCTGGCCGATGACCTGCTTGTAGATGTCGGTGGCCAGCATGTTGAAGTTGCCGCCAATCACCTTGGGCACGCCGAAGTCGGTGAACACCAGGATGAAGATGACGAAGCCGGCACTGATCAGGCCGTACTTGCAGCCGGGCAGCGTCACGGTGAAGAAGGTGCGCACCGGGCTGGTGCGCAGCGCCGCGGCGGCCTCGTACAGCCGTGCGTCGGTGATCGACAGCGCGGTGATGACGATCATCAGCGCATGCGGAAAGACCCAGTAGGACGAGCCGATGACGATGCCGATGGGGCCGTAGATCGATTCGCCCATCAGCATCCAGTTGGCCACGCCCTGGTTGCCGAACCAGTAGACCAGCGAGATGCCGCTCAACAGCGACGGCGTCAGCAGCGGGATGATGGCCACCAGGCGGAAGAACCACTTGAACGGCATGCAGGTGCGGGTCAGTGCATAGCCGTAGACGAACGCGGTGACCAGCACGATGGCGGTGACCAGCAGCGAGATGGCCAGCGAGTTGATGCCGGACAGGAACAGCGAGGGCGTGGAGAAGTACTCGTAGAAGTTGGCCAGGCCGATGAATTCGCCGTCGCCGTTCTCCATGCTCTTGGACATCATGCTGTACAGCGGCAGCACCACCGACACCAGCAGGAAGACGGCGATCACCGACATGCAGCCGCGCATGATCCAGTCGTCGCGGGACAGTCGCGGCTTGACCAGCACGGCCGCGGACGGGGCGACGTTCGCGTGGCCTGCCATTACGCGGCCGGGAAGACGCGGATCAGCGCCTCGGGGAACTGCACCTTGAGCCGGGTGCCCGCGTCCACGGTGCGCTCGCGCATCATGTTGCTGGACAGGTCCGCGCGGAAGTCCTCGGACTCGAACAATGCGCCGGTCAGGCCGACCCGGCAGAAGGAGCCGAGGAATTCGACGTAACGCACCTGTGTATCGACGCCGTTGACCAGCTCGGCATCGTCGGCACACAGCACCACGTCCTCGGGACGAATGGAAAGATTGACCCGGGTTCCGCTGGCCATGGCGCCGGTGTCGCAGGCGAAGCGCTGGCCGCGCACCTCGACCTCGTTGGTTGCCGACACGGTGCCGGAAAGGAAATTCATGGTGCCGATGAAATCGGCGACGAAGGTCGACGACGGGTTGCCGTAGATGTCCCGCGGCGTGCCGACCTGCTCGATCACGCCGTGATCCATGACCACGATGCGATCGGCCATGGTCAGCGCCTCCTCCTGGTCATGGGTGACCATGATGGTGGTGACCTTCAGCTTCTGCTGCAGCAGCTTGATCTCCAGGCGCAGGTGGGCGCGGACCCGGGCGTCGAGGGCGCTCAGCGGCTCGTCGAGCAGCAGCAGGCCGGGCGAGGTGGCCAGTGCCCTGGCCAGCGCCACGCGCTGTTGCTGGCCGCCGGACAACTGGGC
>JAUILW010000587.1 GCA_030432795.1 Gammaproteobacteria bacterium | reverse complement strand
GCGCGACCGGTCATGCCCGGTGCATGGCTCAGCACGCCTGCATAAACCAGACTCATCGGTGTTTCTCCTCTTCAGTGAAACTCGCCCCGCCGCCGACCATGGCGTAAACGCCGGCGCGCACCGGACCGTGATCGACAATGCCCTGGCGCATCCGGTCCAGATAGTCGAACCAGGCGATGCCGTTGAATGCGGCAAAGTGCATGAGGATCTGCCCGTTTACCCCAAGCACGTAGAGCAGGCCGATGTCCGCCCGTTTGAGCGCCTCGGCTTCCTCGGCAGTGAGGTCGTACTCGGCCAGCAATGCTGCTGCGTCGTCGCGGAAGCGAGCCTGAACCCGTTGATCGCGGTTCATCTCGTAGAGCACTTTCTGCAGTTGATAGAGGCTCAAAGGCAGTCTCCTCGGACCGTGTTGCATAAAGTTAACATGTTAATTTATAGTGCCGCAACCAGCGCAAGACGAGGCAAACGACATGGCGGTATCCACTGGCAAAGATTACCTGCAATCAATCCGCGATTCGCGGGAGGTATGGCTGGGAGGCAACCGGGTAGCGGATGTCACCGCGGAGCCGGGCCTTGAACGCGGCGCCCATACCCTGGCCGCGTTTCTCGATCGTCAGCAGGAGGCGGACCGCATCGATGCCCTCACGTACGTGGATGACGACGGCGAGCGTTGTTCGATGTCGTTCCTGCAGCCTACCAGTGCCGAGGACGTGCGCCGACGCGGAGCGGCATACTATGAGTGGGCGAAGTGGTCCAACGGCATGTTCGGCCGCACGCCGGACTACAAAAACGCCTCCGTCATGGCTTTTGCCGGCGCGGCGGATTTTCTCAACTCCGGCGAGGGTAAGCGGCCCACGGACTTCGCCGCCAACATGCGCACGTACTACGACGAAGCACGCCGCGCGGACTACGTGCTCACCCACACGCTCGTCAACCCGCAGTTCAACGCCCAGCTCGCCAAAGAAGGGTTGTCGAGCCCCGAAGTGGCCCTGCGCGTCGTGGAGGAGAATGCGGACGGTATCGTCGTCAACGGCGCCCGCCTGCTCGCCACGCTCGGACCGCACGCCAACGAAATCGAGGTGTTCCCCTCTACCCTGCTCAAAGCATCGCCGGAGAACACGCCCTACGCGTTCGCCTTCACCATCCCCATCGCTACCAAGGGGCTGCGACAGATCTGCCGCGATACCTACGATGAGGGTAAGAGCCACTTCGATGCGCCGCTGGCCAGCCGCTTCGAAGAGATGGACGCGGTGGTCATCTTCGACAACGTGTTCGTACCCTGGGAGCGGGTGTTCATGTACGCACAGCCCCTGCTGTGCAACCGCGCCTTCGCAGAAACCAATGCCGTGGTGCACATGATGCACCAGGTGGCCTGCGGCAAGCTCGCCAAGGCTGAGTTCATCGTCGGCCTGCTCTGCGCCATGGCGCACGCCTCGGATAAAGACAAGGATATGAACGTAAAAGGACAGATCGCCGAGGCCATGTGGACCGTGGAGACGGTGCGCGCCCTGCTCTACTCCGCGGAGATGCAGGCCGAACAGGACAAATGGGGCCTGTACATACCGAAACGTCTGCCGCTGGATACTTCGAGAAACCTGTTTCCGCGGCTGTATCCCAAGCTCATCGAAACCATCCACATGCTCGGCTCGAGCTCGCTGATGGCAACGCCGGCGGAGATGGATTTCGACGGCGACATCGCCGCCGATGTGGAGCGCTACTTCCAGCTCACCAATGCCTCCGCCCGCGACCGGGTGGCCCTGTTCCGGCTGGCCCACGACGTGGCGGTGTCCGGTTTCGGCAATCGGCAGGTGCTCTACGAGCGATTCTTCTTCGGACCCCAGAACGTCATGGCGTCGATCTATTACGATCTGTATAACAAAGAGGAGATGATCGGCCGGGTGGACGAACTGCTCAATGACGCAACCTGACACCTTCTCCAGCACCGCTCGCTGGCTGCACTGGCTCGTTGCCGGGCTCATCATCCTGCAGTACGTGCTCGCCGAGGCCGCCGAGGAAGCGACCTCTGATTTCGCCGAACTGGCCCTGCTGGCACAGCACAAATCCGTGGGCATCACGGTACTTGCCCTTGCGGTGGTGCGTCTGGCCTGGCGACTGCGGGCGGGTGCACCGGCCTGGCCGCAGAGCATGCCGACATGGCAGCACACCGCCTCCCGATTCAGCCACTGGGCCTTCTACACGCTGCTACTCCTCCTGCCCCTCTCCGGGTGGCTGCTTTCCTCCGCCGCTGCCTACAGCGTCAGCTGGTTCAACCTCGTGGCGCTGCCAGATCTGGTGGCGCCCAGCGAAGCGCTGGAGGAGACCCTCGAAGCGGTGCACGAGGGCCTTGCCAATGGGCTCTTCGTGCTCGCGCTGGTGCACATGGCAGCGGCACTGAAACACCTGCTGATCGACCGTGACGGGGTGTTTCAGCGCATGTGGTCATGGCTGGCAGTGCCCGCGGCCATCCTGCTGGTGGCGGTAGGTA
>JAUILW010000586.1 GCA_030432795.1 Gammaproteobacteria bacterium | reverse complement strand
CATCTGGTGGTAAGCGGCCAGGTTGCGTGCGGTGACGATGGCGTCCTTGTAGGCGGTGATGCCGTGAGAGAGCATCTGCTCCTGACTGTATTCCAGCGCCTGCACCACCTGCTCAACGGTGTAGTCACGCAGTTTCTGACGCGCAGCGTAGGCCGCGTTGTCGAGCAGGATGCCATTGGCGCGCCCAGCCTCGTCGCGGAGGATGACGCCGCCCTTGGGATCCGGCGTGTGCTCGTCGATGCCGAGCACAGAGAGCGCGCGGGAGTTCACCCAGGCGTTGTGCAGCGCCCAGTCGATCAGAAATACCGGGTGGTCGGGGCTGATGGCATCCAGCTTTTCGAGGAGCCCCGTGGGGTTGTTCTCCAGCAGCGCCGCACCCCACTGGCCACCCTGGATCCACGTGCCGGGCTCCGCACGAGCAACGCAGGCTGCCACCTCCTGAACGATTTCGTCCGCTGTGAGCGTATCGCCAAAAACGCACTCAAATCGCCCTTTGATACCACCGTCCACCGGGTGCAGGTGCATGTCCTGCACACCCGGCATGACAAACTTTCCATCTAAATCAACAAGTTGTGTCTCACTTCCTCGAAACGCTGAGAGATCATCACCCAAGGCGAGGATCGCGCCGTCGCGAACCGCCAGAGCGGTGTGCACCGAGTCTTCGGCGTCAACGCTGTAGAAGGTTGCGTTGGTGAAGATAACGTCGGCGGCAGGCGCGGTGGTTTGACCCGTACAGCCCGTGAGCAGCCACAGGCTCGTGACCGCCAGAAACCCCTGCATGCTCCGCATGACCCGTCCTCCCCGCAGAGCTATGCAAGCTACCCTGACACCGCCTGCATGTATTGACCAAACCGGCCAGCGCTTTGACCGCTACGACCGCTCCGCTTCGCGGCAAGCTTGTGGTGTCTCTCCGGTCCAGGTCTTGAAGGCGCGGCTGAAGGCGCTGAGCTCGGAGAAGCCGAGCTCGTAAGCAATGTCGGTGAGCGGCAGGCTGGTGTGCTGCAGATAAAACGTCGCCCTCTGGGAACGCGCATCGTTCTTGACGTCCTGCAGCTTCTTGCCGTGCACGGCCAGACGTCGGCGCAGCGTTCGGGGCGAGATCTGCAACGCCTGTGCGACAGACGTAACCGTGGGCGAGCCGGTGCGCAGCTGCAGCAACACCTGCCTGCGCACCGCCTCCATGAAGTCGAAGTGCTCACCCTCCGTGGTGTAGTAGCTGCGCAGGGCGTTCACCGCGGTGTCGTAGAGGAGCGCATTAGCGGTGTGCAGCGGCGTGTCGAGAAAAGCCTCCTCAAAGTGCACCGCATTGTGCCGCGCGCCGTACACCACGGGCGCTGCGAAATGCTCACAGACCGGTACCGTCGGCTTGATCGCCGGGTGGGTGAAGGCCACCCGCGACACCGGCAGGGGCTTACGTGTTGCTTTGCGCAGGGAAGTGAAGATGAAGGACAACAGGTATTCGCTGAGGTGCTCAGTGTCGTAGCGCTCCGGCGCCAGCAGGGTCACCTCGAAACACGACAGTCCACCCGCGTGGCTGAGGTTGGTTTCGATGGCGCTGTCCACGTACTTGTCGTATCGCAACAAAGTTTCGAACGCATCACGCACGGTGGGCGCAGCCATGAAGGCAACGATGAGCAGCGAGCTGCTTTCGAAGTGGTACCCCTCGCTCAGCTCCAGACCGAAGTAAGGACGCTCCAGCGCCATGGCGACGGAGGCGAACAGACGACAAATCTGGCCCACGGGCACCGGCGCATCGAGCTCCGCGTCGTCATGGGGAGACAGGCCTACCCGGGCAAACAGCGGCGCGGGGTCGATTTCGCGGTCGAGCAGGTAGTCGCGCACATAGGCAATGAAACGCGGCGACAGCGACGGCTGGAAATCCACTATCTGTCCACCGCCTCGGTGATGGCGCGCCACAGCGTCGTCAGGCACTGGGTCATCAGCGCATCGAGCTGCGTGGGATAGGAACTGACACCCACGATCAGCAGTTCGCGCGGCAGATCGAAGTAGGCAAACTGGCCGTGGATACCGAGCATGGCGCCGATGCCTCGGTCTGGTTCGGGCAGCCATAACTGGTTGTGATAACCACCGCCGGGAAACAATTCCGCCTGCTCGCCCCGCGCAAACGCAGCGCGGTTCGCCGCACTGGCCGTGAAGCTCTCCTGCACCCAGGCCTGTGGGACAATCTGACGGCCTTCAAGATTCCGACCCTGGTGCAGATACAGCAGCGCCCAGCGCGCGAAATCGCGCAGGCTCAGGCTCACCTGGCCTTCGACGATGGGACGGTCTTCGCAGTCACAGTTGACGTAGCCCTGGTGCTCGGCGCCGATACGCTGAAACAGCGCGCGTTCATACAGCGCCACGGGATGTTCGTCATACACCCGCTCGAGGAGTATCGGCAGCAGGTTGGTGACGTACGAGGCGTAGTTGAACACTGTGCCGGGCGCCGCGACACGCTGCGTGAGATTATTTGTCAGAAAGGCCAG
>JAUILW010000038.1 GCA_030432795.1 Gammaproteobacteria bacterium | reverse complement strand
AATTTCCCATCTACGCTCCGCGCACCACCATGAACCCCACCTCCGGCGCTATCGGCCCCGGCCTGCCGTTGGCGGTTGGCGCGGCAGTGGCCTCCGGCAGAAAAACGGTGGTGATTCACGGCGACGGGGGCTTCATGTTTCACGCGACAGAGCTCGCAACCATCGCGCAGTACAACTTGCCGCTCGTGGTGTGCGTATTCAACGACCAGGGCTATGGCGTGCTGCGCTGGCTGCAGGACACGCGGTTCGGCCGCATCAACGAAACGGATCTCGGCAAGATGGACTTCGCCATGATGGCGGCGAGCATGGGTGTGCCGGGCGAGCGGGTTGCGAGTGTGGAGGCATTCGAGGCGGCGCTCGACGAAGCCATGCGCCGCGATGGTCCGTATCTCATCGATGTGGACATGGAACATCTGGCGCCCATGGAGATCTCCATCATGCCCAAACGGCGGACCTGATATGGATGCGAGGCAAGGCTGATGCTCAGCAAACCCTGGCGTGATGTAGGAGATTGGACCGGTGTGTGGGGCCAGCTCGGTGTTTATGAGCTGGCCGACGCAGAGCAGCGCGTAGTATTTGTAGGCATGGCGGGCGGCCGCAGTCGCTTTGGTCTGCGCGGAGAGCTCATCGAGGCGGCAGCCAGGCACGATGCGATTTGCTACCGTTGTGAGATCACGTCCGCCTATCTCACCAGATATCGGGAGTTGCTCATGCGCCATGTGCGGGATAGCGGCGCCGTGCCGCTGCATGCGCCTGTGCTGACGTTGGGGCGGCTCGGATGATTCAACAAGTCAATACCTCTGACGCTTGCATGTTCCCGTATCAGCTGCATACGCCCGATACTGAGCAGGCGTTGCTTTTGCGTGGAGTCGTATCGTCATGGATCTGAGCCTCACCGAAGAACAGGAATTGATCGTCGGTAACGTGCGACGCTTCGTGCGCGAAGAGATCGTGCCACGAGAGCTGAACCTCGACCCGGACGCCGACGAGCTGCCGCCGGATGACAGGGTCGCGCTCATAGATAAAACCCGGGCCATGGGCCTCTACGGTCTCGATATCCCGGTGGAGTACGGCGGCCCGGACATCGACCTGGTCACCCGTACCCTCATCGCCATGGAAATGAGCCAGCATCGCGCCGGGCTGTATGCGCCGTGCTACGGCACGTTCGGCGGTGCGGGGCTCGCACAGCTCTTCGAAGCGACCGAGGCGCAAAAGGAGAAGTATCTCTACCCCACGCTTCGTGGCGAAAAACGCGGCTTCTTCGGTCTCACAGAACCCTCCGGCGGCAGCGACCCGGCGCGAGCAATCCAGACTCGAGCGGTGCGCGACGGCGATGAGTGGGTGATCAACGGCGGTAAGATCTTCATCAGTGGGGCAGACCGCGCCCAGTATGGCCTCGTGTTTGCGCGCACCTCGGCGGACAAAGGCAGAAACGGCGTCACCTGCTTCATCGTCGACACCGACACGCCTGGCTTTGAGGTACAGCGTGTGGTGCACACGTTGCGATCAGCCCACTACGCCACCGAGCTCACCTTCACCGACATGCGCGTGCCGCACGACAACATTCTCGGTGCCGAGAACCGTGGCTTCGCCATCGCCAACGATCGGCTGTCACGACAGCGTATCCCATACGCCGCGGGCTGCATCGGCGTCGCCATCAAGGCGCACGAAATGGCCCTCGAATACGTGCCCGAGCGCGAGACCTTCGGCGCGCCGCTGTCCACGCGCCAGGCGGTGCAGTGGATGCTGGTGGACAACGAAATCGACATTCGCCAAGCGCGCTGGTTGACGCTGGACGCCGCACACCGCGCGCAGAACGGCATGGACTTTCGCAAGGAGGCCGCCATGGCCAAGCTCGTCGCCACGGAGGCGGCCAGCCGCGTGGTGGATCGGTGTATGCAGATGTTCGGCGGTTACGGCGTGACCAAGGATTTTCCGTTCGAGCGTTGGTACCGCGAGATGCGCATACGCCGCATCGGCGAAGGGCCGAGTGAGGTGCAGCGGCATATCATCGCGCGGGATCTGTTGGGGGCTGGGTTGCGGTAGGTCGCCCAATGGCGCGGACACCGCCCAATGGCGCGGACACAGACACTGACTAATAACCGAACGCGACTAAGCTGGCCATGGCGGTTTAAACTGGAGGGGCGGTGGATGTGGCGTTGCGTCACGCACGCCTTGAACCTTATTGATGAAGCGCAAGCGCTGATCCGTGCGCGAGTGTGTGAGATATCGTCGTTTTATAATATCCCCACCCAGCTTCATGCAGGTCGGTCAACGATGCCGAGTCAGTGTAGGTTATGCGTAATCGAAGAACGCTACTGGCGCAACGCGTTGAACGCGCTCGCGATTTAGGAGGCGTGCCATCCAGCTGGATACCTTCTCAGGGTACTCCGCGTTCGGATGACACAGGTACGCGATCGCTTCGTTCAGCTGGAGCGCATACTCGTGCAACGTACATCGCAGCTTCCGAGGCACATCGTCTTCAAGAGCTGCGTGGGCGTCCTCTTCTTGCCACAACGGAGCCAGGTACTCCTGCAGATCTGACGCGTCAAAACGGTGGGCAAGGAGCCGTTCGTGTATAGAAGTGTTCTCGGCCTGCCGGAGATGGCGGGCCATCCCGGCTTCAACCGGATTGAGATCCACGTAGGCCATGCATGCGAGCAGGTCTTCTTCGTTGAGTAGCGCTCCCGAGTAGAAACGCGCCTCGAAGAAGTGGCCGCGGCAGCCTTCTTCGCGATTCGCCCACATCGAAAATGGTTGTTTTAGATGCTGCATGAACCTGGAAATGCAACCGAGGGCCCTCCGACAACGCTCGATCTCCGCCGGCTGTAACAGCATTGCGTGGTACAGAAGTGTCTGACGGCTGTCGAATTCTTCAGGTGTGGCTGCGGCATCTTCCAGCCAGTTCAGCGGCTTCCGATTGAAAGCTGCGCACCAGCGCTGTGCTACTTCTTCATCTGACCACGCCTTGGCTTGTTTTGGATCGTAGCGCACGACCAGGTGGAAGTGATTACTCATGAGCGCATATCCCATGATCTCAACAGCGAAAAACCGGGAGAGGTGCTTGATCCTGTGCAGCAGGATAGTTTTCCTGAACTCGTGATCTACGCCAGTGAGCGGGTCCTTGCCCATTAACCATGCACGCCGCACGCATCGAGACGTGATGTGGTAGTACCGCGCGTGCTGGCTATCGACGTAGTAAGACCGGGGTTTCGTCATGCGATCGAGCTTGACGCGAACCCGTGTCGGCGCTGTGAGCAAATGGCGTTGCTGCGGGTACTCCGACGGCTCCTATTGCTGAGGACGGGGAAGCATGCACGATTCGTCTGTCAAGGTGTGTGTCCCGGCGCGAAGCGATAAACTAACCGGCTTTCGCGACAATCAAGGAACCTCCACCGTGTCCGACATCCAAACCGCGGTCATCCTCAGCGCCGTCCGCACCCCCATTGGCCGCTTCGGCGGCGGTCTGAAAGACGTGCCCCTCGAAGAGCTTGGTGCTCTCGTGGTGCGTGAGGCGGCGGTACGCGCCGGTGTGCCGGCGGAGCAGATTTCCTCTGCCGTGTTCGGCAACGTGCTGCGCACGAAGTCCAATGACTCATACATCGCGCGCCTGTGCGCGCTCAACGGCGGCATGGCCAAGGAATCGAGCGCGGTGACGGTGAACCGTCTGTGCGGTTCGGGTGTGGAAGCTATCGTCAACGCCACCCAGCAGATCCAGCTCGGCGAGGTGGAGCTAGCGCTTGCCGGCGGCGTGGAGAGCATGAGCCGTGCCACCTACTCGAGCCCGTCGCCGCGCTTCGGCACGCGCATGGGGGCGGTGACGTTCGAAGACGACATGCTGGCCGCGCTGCACGATCCGTTCGGTGCCGGGCACATGGGCATGACGGCGGAGAACGTCGCCGAAGTGTTTCAGATCGACCGGGCAGCGCAGGATGCCTACGCGGAGGAGAGCCATCGCAGGGCGGTCAACGCCATCGACTCGGGCTACTTCGCCGAGCAGATCGTCCCTGTGCCGATCAAGTCACGCAAAGGCACGGTGATGATCGACACCGACGAGCACCCGCGGAGAGACGTCTCGCTGGACAGCCTCGCAGAGCTGAAACCCGCCTTCAAGCCGGATGGCGGCACCGTCACTGCGGGCAATGCATCAGGTATCAACGACGGCGCTGCGGCGTTGGTTATGGCATCCGAGGCGTGGGCCCTGGCCAACGGTAAAACGCCCCTGGCTCGCGTCGTTTCATACGCCCGCGCTGGCGTTGAGCCATCTGTCATGGGTACCGGGCCGATCCCGGCGGTGCGTAAAGCGCTGGAGCGAGCAGGCCTGTCCATAGACGACATGGATGTGATCGAGTCCAATGAAGCCTTCGCGGCGCAGGCGTGCGCCGTGGCCAAGGAGCTCGGCTTTCCGGCAGAGCGCACCAACCCGAATGGTGGCGCCATCGCTCTCGGCCACCCGGTCGGTGCCACGGGCGCCATCATCACCACCAAGTGCCTGTACGAGCTGGCGCGCACCAATGGCCGCTATGGCCTTGTTACGTTGTGCATTGGCGGCGGCCAGGGTATCGCGCTGGTGTTGGAAAGAGACCCAAGCTGATTGACGGCAACTGAGCTGCGGAGGCACGGATGAAATTGACGTACACGAGAGCGGAACTCACTGACCATCACGCCTACGCAGAACCGCACATCGTGCACGGCAACCGCCTGCACGGCGGCTTCGATGCGCAAGGCGAGTATGTGCCGCCGCGTTCGAAGAGCCGGGCAGAAGCCATTGGCAACTGGACCGCATCACTTGAAGCACGTGGTGGCGCGCTCTTCGAAGCAGACAACAGCTTGCTCCGCGGCCCACGCATGCCAAACCCTGCGCAGCAGACGCTTCTGCTCGAACGCGGTATCAGCCAGCCGTTCTGGAACAATCTCACGGTGACCGGCAAGCTGGAGGCACGCGGCAGATTGCTGGCCGACGTGCAGTTTCCGAGCCTGGCGGAATTGATCGTGGAAGACACCCGCGAGATGGCGGTGGGGCACCTCGATGAAGGCATGCTCTGGGCGCATGGCATCGACGAAGGCGGCCAGCCGGATGAGGGCATTGGTGGCCACGACGTCATGTGGTTCGTCGCACGCGACCTCGTCATCGACCCAGGCACCCACGCTGATGTCGAGCCGCCGGAGAACATCGGCCGGCCAGAAGCCGGGCAACGCCTGATGCCGGAGTTGCAACCGCAATACGAAGGGCTGCTGAGCCTGCTCATGAACCTCCTCATCATCGAATTCCGGGCGGAGATATTCTTCGCCACGGCGCAGGAGATCCTGCGCAATCCCGTGCTGTTCGCCGATCGACGTCAGGCGGCAGAGGAGGCGGCTGAGATCATCGAGCGCATCCGCACTGACGAGCAGATTCACGTGGAAAGTTTGCGCCTTTATCTTGGAGAGTTACGGGAGGTCACATTCCGCACGGTAGATGGCGGCACGGTACCGGCGCGCCAGGTGATTGACCGGTTCTGGACAGGCCTCGCGGCGTGGGCGTCTGACGAACAACCCAAGCTTGCAGCGGCACAGCAGCGGGCGCTGCTTGAGCCGCTAATCGAAGCCCAGGGCGGTGCAGCGCTTCTCGCCGAGTTCAATACGTTGGCAGATCCTCACTAGCGTCCGCCAGTACGCGAGCAAGGAAGCTGTTCCCGTCGCACGGTTCGGGAATCATGCCGCACAGGTAGTCACACAGCGTCGGCACGACATCGAACGCGGATGCGCGGGCTTTCCTGCCACTGGCAAACGATGGCCCGAGCCACACAGCGCAGCCATCGCCGCCCGTATGACCGCCGGGGCGTCGGTAGGGCAGCGGTCCCACCACATCGCCATCCGCCGTCTCGAGCGCCAGCGGTGCACCGCGCCAAAGGATGATGATGTCCGCTTCCGTGGGATGTACGTTCAATGGCGCGCCGGGGTGTGTGAACACTACCTCATCCACGGCTTGCTCTCCGGTGCGCGGGTTGATCAGCGCTCGCAGTTCGTCGGCCAGGTTTGCGCAGAGCGCGTCGTAATCCTGAATCGAGACGCAGCCCTGTGCCTCCCGCCCCTCCACATTCAAGCGCAACTGGCCATCGTAGAAAGACGGCATGGCAAACACGGGCATTGTGTGCCAGAACGGCTGGTACCAGGATGCAGGCATCCATGGTACCGGGTGTGCATCATCCGGCAGTGGCGGCGGCGCATCCCGGTGGCCGTGCAGACGTCTGGTGAGTTTCTGCCAGCGGGAGGGTGCGTGCGGTAAGAACTGACTGCGTACGTGCGCGCTCCAGCTTTCGTCTGCGCCTATCGGCGGCACAGCATGCCGATCTTTGACAAGTGGTTGCAAGCGAGACCTACCAAAGTGGCGTCGGTACATAAGCTCCGGTAGCAGTGCCATGCTGGCCACATCTGAGTCGTTGGCGCCCATGCCGTGAAAAGAAAACAGCAGCAGGTCGCAATCGGCGAATCGCTGCGCCAGCCGTCCGAGCATGGCGTCGGCCGCCTCGTACACCCCTTCCAGGCCCGCTCGTGCGGGCGCGGCGGAGGGCAGCGCGTGCAGGGGGTGGGTGTCGTCCACGCCGTGCCACAGGGCTTCCACCGCTGAGTGAAACTCGCTGATCACCACCACGCCGAGCTGCCAGTCGGGCAGCCGTTCGCTGAACAGCCATTCCGTAACATCCGCGCGCACCTGCGTCGCGCGCACGATAGCTTCGGCCATGGCCTGAGAGCGCTCGGTGCTTGCCCAGGTGTACCCGTAGATGTAGGGCTCTGCCGGATACGGTCCGAAGCGGGCCTCGATCTCCGCCGCAAGGCCTGCCGGTCGTGCGAACGCCTGGGTGCCCGGGTCGTGAGCGCCCCAGCACACCACGCCTTGCACATCGTTGGCGCGGCGCAGATCGAAATAGGGCGGGTCGAACACCAATGTGGTAACAGGCAGTCGCTGGGCAAACGGCTCGAGCCGCGTGGGATGCTGTGCGCACCGGTAGGTGTCGGGATCGAAGGTCACCGCCGACCAGCGCGACGCGCCCGCGGGCGACAGCCCCGTGGCGAAATGCTCCCAGGCAAGCCCTGAACGCTTGGCCTCCCCGTGATCCACGGGAACATAGGCGCCTTCGGCGAACATGCGCGTGAAGTTCGGCAGCCGGCCTTGTTCCATGAGTGTGTTCGCAATGCGCTCCTCGAAGCCGTCGAGGCCGATCACCAGCACCCGTCTGGATGTGTCGCTCTTGCTCACGTGTTACTCCGATTGTGTCGCGCGGTCGTTGCGCCGCCGAGACAGCGCAAGCCCTCGGCGACTCTGCCCCACGAACGGCCGGCGGTCTTCAGCAGTGCGGGTGCGTCGTGCCCGTTCCTCGCGCGCAGCAGGCGCAGTTCGGCGCGCACCGCATCGCGTAGCGACTTGCCAGTTTCGGTGGCCAGACCACGCCAGGATACACGTTGCGCCAGCTCCCCGGCCTGTCGTCGCCCGTAGCTGTAGTAGTACGCGCGCAGGTAGCGTCGTGTCTGTCGTGGTGCGTCGATGTGATGTTGCACGCAAGCCTCCCGCAGCCAGTAGCCGGGGCCCTGGCGTAACGCGCGGCGTATCATGGGCGTTTCCTCTCCCGCGCGCATCGGATGCTCGGGATGCCGGCCGAGGTCCGTATCGAACCGGTTTGCCTCTACGAGCGCCTTACGCACGGCAAAGTTAGCGCCGTACGGAACCGGGCCGTCGGCACGCAGCTCACCGGGTAGGTCGTCCGCATCCAGCCCCGCGTAGGCGGAGCGCACCACATGTGCGCCGTGGGCAAGCCATGTGGGCGGCGTACCCTCGAAGTGAATCTCTATAGGGCCTCCAAACACTTGAGCGTCTGCATGTGTGAGGATGGCCTGATGATACTCAGCAAGCCACCTGGCGCTCACCCGCACATCGTCGTCGGTCCACAACAGCCACTCGCCGAGGGCCTGCTCAGCGCCCAGGTTGCGGGCGTGCGACAGGCCGGGCTGCGGTTGCGTGTACACCCGCAAAGGTAGCTGGTGCAGTGCCTCGTCCAGCACCTGGCGGGTATCATCCGTTGAGCCGTTGTCGATGACGATGAGCTCCCATTCGCCCTCGGGCGGCTTCGTGCACTGTGAGATGGAGCGCAGCACGTGCCGGAGTTGGTTGGCACGATTGCGGGTACAGATTACGACGCTCAACCGCATGCGAACTGCGCTTCTCGGCAGGTTGGTGATCGCGCAATATAGCAACAGGCGACGGAGCGAACGATGCGGGCTTCACACCTTTGAGAGTCATCCTGCATATCGGCCTGCCGAAGACGGCCACGACCTTTCTGCAGGGGCGCTTTGCGTCCTGCGACGAGGTGGCGTACGTGGGGCGCCCGTTCACCCAGGAAAACCAGGCTTTCAATCGGCTGCAGTACGCAGACGGCAGCCTGTTTGACGCCGGCGAACTGCGCCGCACCGTAGATGACCTGGCGGCGCGGTACGGCCGACGCAAGGTACTCGTGCTATCTGATGAGATGTGGGCAGGATTCCCCTTCTGGGGATTCAGCAATCGCAGTATGGTCGCGGACCGTCTGGCGACGGCATTGCCCCACGCTGAAGTGCTGCTGTATCTGCGCAACCAGCACGATCTGATTCGCTCGCTGCACAACTACTACGTGAAGATCGGCTGGTTCGCGGGGCCGCTGGACGCGGATTTCATATCAGGCCCGGGAGACGGATTTGCGGCGCAGGCGTGGATGCGGGGCGAGCGCGCGTGGCGGCGATCCCGGCGCTATATCGACAATCGCAGCGTTTGCAGTGTGGAGCACTTCAGATACTCGCGCCTGTTGGCGATATACCATGAGCGGTTTGCGAAGGTGCATGTGCGGCTCTATGAAGATCTGGCCCACAATAGCGAAGCCCATATGCTTGGCCTCAGCGATCTGCTCGGCGGGCCGCGAATTGCCGAGCCGTCCTCGGAAAACGCAGAAGGTGCCGTAAACGTGTCGCTGGCAGATGAACGCCTACTCGAACAGATGGTGTGCAACCGCCTGCAGGGCGTCGATTCGTCATTGGCGCGGTGGTTGCTCCGGCCGCGCATCTTAAGGGCGTGCCGCCGCGCGCAGGCGCGTAGCACGTATCATCTGCGTGAGCTGCTCCAGCGAGCCGCTCTTGCCGAAGACAACCACACGGTCGACACGCGCTATGCACTGGGCATGCGCGCGCACCCGGGATACGCGTTACGGTGAATCTAAACGCACCAATCGGTCATGAACCGGTGGATTACACCGTGGCGATCTGCACCTGGAACCGCGCCGACCAGCTGGCGCGCACGCTCGAACAGCTGAGTCATCTCGAAGTGCCGCGCGACGTCACCTGGCGGGTGCTCGTGATCGACAACGCCAGCACCGATGCCACGCCTGATGTGTTGAAAGCGTTTGCCGCCCGATTGCCGCTCGAGCACCTGTTCGAGTCCCGCCGAGGCAAGTCGTTTGCCCTCAATCGCGCTGCACGCAACGTGTCGAGCCGCTGGATTCTATGGACGGACGATGATGTGCTCGTGCCTGCCAACTGGCTCAGTACTTACGACAAGGCAGTAAAAGCATGGCCGGAGTGCGTCTACTTTGGCGGCCCCACCGTTGCCGAAGTGGATGGGCCCCTGCCGGCATGGCTGCAGACGCACTGGGTCCTGCTCAGCGGCGTGTACGGTGAACGCGATCTGGGTCCCGAGACGCGCCTCATCGACGAGAAGTGCCTGCCCTGGGGAGCCAACTTCGCCATCAGGACGGACATTGCGCAGCTGTACCAGTTCAACACCCGCCTCGGGCGGCAGGGCAAGCGGCGCCTCAGCGGCGAGGAGAACGAGTTGTGCCGTCAGCTCCTCCGCGACGGTAGGACGGGCAGGTGGCTGCCCGACGCGCTCGTGCGTCATTGCGTGCCCCGCAGTGCGCTGACGCGGGGCTTCGTCTATCGCTATTTCCTGGGGCTCGGGCAGACGATGGCGCGCAAGCGCCTGCATCCCGCGCAACCTCGGCAAATCGTGCGCCTGGCGCGTAGCACCGTGGCGCGCGGGCTGCGCTACGTTCAATCCAGGTTCTCAACACCACACGGCGATCTGGCGTTGGCGGCGGCGGCATGTACGTTCGCGGGCGAGTTCATCGGCTCGCTCGACAGCCACCGTCACGTTCATTCTGGCGGCCGGGAAAAAATGCACCGTGGGCGGCAACCCGGCCGCCCGCCGTTGCACGCAGCCGCAGCGCATCGTGATGCCCACGCCGCGGTTGACCTGCTGCTCGATGGTCATGACTGGCGACAGGAAGATGCCAGCGGCCGCGCACCGCTGGAGTTGGGCGAGGTAGATCTTCCATTCTTACATGACGTGCGGCAGGGCCTTCGGCGGGCACGCGGCAGTCGCGCTACCCCTCTGGCTGAGGCGGCAGTGCCGGTGTTCGAAGCGCTCGAAACGAACGGTATCGTGCATGTGCCAGGGCTACTCATGCCGGAGCAGCTTTCCGCGATGCGCGAAGGATTTGCTGCGTTCGTCGCGCATCTCGACAGCCGTGTTGCCAGTGGCGAAGGGTTGTATTCGCACTACGACGAAGAAGAGCACTGGTGGCCCAATGACGCCGCGCACGTCACCAACAATGCCTTTAAACACTGCCCTGAACTGGCCGGACTGACCTGCCACCCGCTTGTCGGTGGCGTAGCTGATGCCTACTTCGGCAGCCTTGCGCACGTTACGCGTGCGGTGGGCATGCGCTACCAGCCGATGCAATCGCGCAACAACGACATGTTCGGTTGGCATCATGATCTGGAAGACAAGCGGCTGAAGATGATGGTGCTGCTGAGCGACGTTGGGCCCGGTGATCAGACCATGAGCTACATTGAGGGGTCGCACACGCTGCGCTATGGCTTGCAACGCTTCCTGAACAACGCTGCCAGCATCGAGGAATGCGAAGCGCGCATGGGCACACCGCCGCGGGTGCGCGATACGGTGGGCAAAGCTGGAGATGTGTTTCTGTTCGATTCGAACGGTGTGCACCGTGGCAACAGGCGTGCCGACGCAGCTATGCGAGACGCGTTGTTCGTCGAATTCTGCACAGACACCAGCGATATCTGGGGTGCTGATCTGCAGGCAGTCAGCACCGAGGTTCGGGCGGCTGCGCGGCTTGCACTCATCGGCACAGCACCACGCAAATGGCATCACCCGGCCACGCGCAATGCGCCGGCGTGGGTGGAGTCACTGCCACATCTGGGCCTGTGGCTGCCGGCGGCACTGACGGCACACGGTCGCGGCGATTAGCGCACAGCGAACGTCGCAGTCTGCCGGCAGTGTCGTAGACAGCGTGGCAGAAAGTCACCGCATCCGTTTGTTCAACGCAGCGTCTCGCCAAACGACTCGGCGTACACCATCTGCGCCACCGGCCGGCGGCTGATGGAACCATGCCCGCCCCCCACGGGGTAACCCATGGGCACGTGCGCGCAGGTGTACCAGTCGTGTGGGATACCGAGCAATGGTTTGACCTTTGCCTCCTCCATACACAGGAGCGTCGTCAGCACGCAGCCGAGACCTTCATTGCGACAGGCGAGCAGCAGGTTCTGCACTGCCGGGTATACGGAGCCTCCGCCCACCACGCTTGGACGGTCGAGTGCCGCGTCGGTGATGGTCATCTTCGACGGGTTAAAGCAGAACACGGCGATGGCTGGTGCTTCGTGCAGGTGTGTAGCGAGGTAAGTGCCTGCAGCCAGCGCGCGCCGGGATTGCTCGCGTTCCCGATCCGCCATCTGTTGCATGTGCTGTTCGTAGGCAGGGATGTAGCTCTCCCAGTGGGGCCGGTAGAGATCTTCCAGCGCTTGCTTTTTGGCGGCATCGCGCACGAGTACGATGCGCCAGCCCTGGTGGTTGCCGCCCGTTGGTGCCCAGGTGGCGGCGGTGAGCACGCGTGCCAGCACGTCCTCGGGGATGGGATCCGGTCGCAGGCGGCGCACCGCGCGCAACGTGCTCATGGCATCGTACAGATCCATAGTGCTACTCCTGTTCAGGGGGGTGGGGTTCGTTCAGCGTGCCTTCGCCGGGGGTGATGAACAGCATGCGCGTAGGGGCGTGCGGGCGTGCGGTGTGCCAGGTGTTGCGGGGCACCAGCACGTAGCTGCCTGGTTCCCGTACCCGGACAGTGACATCTGCACCATTCACGCGCAGCACGAAGTCGGTATCTCCCTCGAGCAGATAGACCAGTTCGTCGCCGTGGGGGTGGCATTCCCAGGAGGGCCAGGGCGTGTCGAAAGCGTGTGTCATCACCAGTGTGTGGCCACGGAAGCCATCGAAGTCGCGTTCCAGTGTCGCATAGAAGTCCTCACCAGCGGGGCGAAGGTGTGCACTGTTGTCCGGCGACAGTACCGCCGGCACTTCAGCGAGGCGGTGAGGGCCGATGTCGTTGCTCATGGCGTTCTCCGGAATTCATGCGGGAGAGTAACAGCCATGTGGGTACAATGCCGAGTAGTGCATGCGGGGGATTGGGATGCTCAGGTTCTGTGGACTGGTTGTCATGGCCGCTTGCCTCGCGTCTGCTGGTGCTGCACGCGCTACCCAGTATGAGTGGCAGGGTGTCGCGAGGGTGGTGGCCGTGGGGGATGTGCACGGCGCCTACGAGCCGCTGGTGGATGTGCTTGTTGCCGCTGGACTGATCGACCGGCAACTGCAGTGGGTCGGTGGTTCCACGCACCTGGTAAGCCTTGGCGACCTGCTCGATCGCGGACCCGCGTCGCGTCGCGTCATCGATCTGTTGCAGGCGCTGGCACCGCAGGCTCAGGCTGCGGGCGGCCGTGTGCACGTGCTGCTCGGCAATCATGAAGCAATGAACCTCGTTGGCGACTTTCGCGATGTGAGCGATGCCGCCTATGCGGAGTTTGCGGTGCGCGGCCAGCCGCCGGATCAGCGCGGTCGGGTGGGCGTGTCCTGGTACCGCAGGGCGCACCGGCCGGACGGCGAGTATGGTGCCTGGCTTGCCGCACTGCCGGCGATGATCCGCATTGATGACACCCTGTTCGTGCATGGCGGGCTGTCCGATGCGCTGCGAGGCGTGGACATTTCAACCATCAACCAGGAGACGCGCAACGAGGTGTTGCGTCACGCTGGCCAACCAGAAGAGGGGCGCCTGGAGCGGTGGCTGGGAGATGATGGCCCTCTGTGGTATCGCGGCAATGCGCGTTGTCACGAGCTCCTGGAAGGTCCCGCGCTGGCGGTCAACCTGCAGGCGCTGGGCGCGGCTCGGGTCGTGGTGGGGCATACGCCTACTGCGGACCATCACATTCAGCTTCGCCTTCGTGGTCGCGTAGCCGTCATCGACACCGGCATGTTGTCCGAGGTGTATGGCGGCGAGCCCCAGGTGCTGGAGATTGCAGGCGGGCGCCTGACGGCCATAGACGCACGCGGTGGACGGACGGCTCCGGTGGAGCCTAGTGAGCACGATGTTGCACTTGCGCTCGCCAACGGTTCGGTGCTCGCGGAGGAAGATGGCCTGCTCACCATCGGCC
>JAUILW010000585.1 GCA_030432795.1 Gammaproteobacteria bacterium | reverse complement strand
GCACCGAGAATCGTGTCTTTGCCTTTGCGGGTATAGACCTCGGCAAAGCCTGCCGTCCCTGGGGTGGCACGGCCACGATCGAGCTCCGCAAAGTCGACGCGATAAGCATCAAACGCCTCGCCCTTGCTTTCGAGGCTCGCCCTGCTCTCACCTACGGATGCCACCTCCGGCTGTGTGTAGGTGCAGTGCGGCACCACCAGCCCATCGGCACGGGCTGTGGGCGCAAACAGCGCGTTCTGCACCACCACCCGCGCCTGGGCGTCGGCATGGTGGGTGAACTGCACAGGCGTTGCGCAATCGCCCGCGGCGAAGATGTGGTAGTTGGTGGTACGCAGTTTGTGGTCCACCTGAACGAAACCGCGTTCGGTGATGTTCACCCCCGCCAGCGGCAGGCTGAGACCTTGCGTGTTCGGCTTTCGGCCAAGGGCGACGAGAATTCGGGCCACCGGCGTGCGCGCATCGCCGCAGAGGATCGCCCCATCCTCGACGGCGCTCACCGCCTGACCGAGATGCAGCGTGACTCCGGCACCGCTGAGCGCCTGTGCAACGACCGCGCTTGCCGATTCGCTCTCCAACGGCAGCACCCGTGACGCCATCTCGAACAGATGCACCTCAACCCCAAGGCGCGCAAACACCTGGGCGAGCTCACATCCGATGGCGCCGGCGCCGAGGATGCCAATGGACTCCGGCTTCTCCCGTAGATCGAACACCGTTTCGTTGGTGAGCGGCTGGGCTTCGACGAGCCCTGGGATGGGTGGCACTGCGGCGGAGGCGCCGGTGCATATGGCAAACCTGCGACCCTCGAGCCGCACGCCCCCAACTTCCACCGCATCGCGGCTGACGAAACGGGCATCGCCCAGAAACACATCCACACCGAGCTCCGAATAGCGGGCCACGGAGTCATGGGGCGCAATGTCTGCACGCACCCGGCGAAGCCACTCAAAGGCCTCGTCAAACCGCGGTTCTGCGTTGTGTGCGGTAAACGCCAGCAGCGCCTTCGATGGGACGCAACCCACATTCAGGCAATCGCCCCCCAGCCGGTGCCGCTCAATCAATGCCACCCTGGCACCCAGTCCCGCGGCGCCTATGGCACTGATGAGGCCTGCGGTACCCGCACCGATCACCACCAGATGGTAGCGCCCGGCGGGTTCCGGGTTGACGTAATCCGTGGGTGCGACAAAGTTCAGCCAGCTTTCATCGTAGGCTGCACCGGGGTAGCTCATGCGGTCTCCAATTGTGCATTCAGGGCGCGAGTTGCTATGCGCGTAATGACGATGGTGAGCACGAGCGTCGCCGCCAGCCCACCGTAGAAAAGGAATTGCGTGTACTCGCTTTCAGGCAGCTCACCGGAAAACAGCGCCGTCAGGTTCTGCCCCACCGATCCCAGGTACACGAAAAGCACGGTGCCCGGCATCATGCCGATCCACGACGCCAGCACGTACTGCCAGAACGGCACACGGGTCACGCCCAGGGCGTAGTTGAGCAGATTGAAAGGGAAGATCGGCGACAGGCGCGTGAGCCCGACGATCAGCCAGCCGCGCTCGCCCACCGCTCTATCCAGCGCGCTGAAGCGCGGCATGTCGTTGAGTTTGCCCTCCACCCAGTCGCGCACGAAGAACCGTCCGACGAGGAAAGCACAGGCAGCACCCAGAGTGCTGGCGGCGCTGACCACGAAGAACCCGGCGGTGAGCCCGAACAGGAAGCCGGCGCCCAGGGTCAGCACCGACCCGGGCAGCATGAACACCGTGGCCGCCACATAAACCAGGATGAAGACGACCCAGGATATACCCGGGTTCGCCTGCACCCAGGTCACGAAAGCCTGCAGCCATTCCACGACAGGCAGCAACGTTGCTGCGAGCACCAGCACGGCAATGATGCCGGCAAAAATCCATACACGTTGCATGCGTCGTTGGACCAGCGTTCAGGGGATGGGTTTCAAGTTACACTAGCGCCTTTCCCAGGGGAACAAGGGCGTACTCACGATGCAGAAAGACATCGATGTGCTGGTGTTCGGCGCCACCGGTTTTACCGGCAAGCTGGTGACACGCTATCTGCAGGCGCGCTATGCAGACAGCAATCTGAAGTGGGCAGTGGCCGGCCGCAGCGAAGACAAGCTCAAAGCGCTCTTTGCCGATCTCAGCCTGCCGGACGGTGTGACCTACGTTGTCGCCGACTCCAGCGACCCCCAGGCGCTGCGCCAGGCCGTTGGTCGCAGTCGGGTGGTGCTGACCACCGTTGGCCCATACGCGCGATACGGCAGCGACGTCGTAGCCGCGTGTGCGGAGCTCGGCGTGCACTACTGCGACCTCACCGGCGAGGTGCACTGGATGCGCCGCATGATCGATGCCCACGAGGCGACCGCACAGCAGTCGGGTGCGATCATAGTGCACACCTGCGGCTTCGACAGCATCCCATCGGATCTGGGCACCTACTTCGTGCAGAAAGAGATGCAGGCACGCCACGGCGTGCCGGCCCGACATGTGAAGTACCGGGCAT
>JAUILW010000584.1 GCA_030432795.1 Gammaproteobacteria bacterium | reverse complement strand
GGTGTAGTCGATGCCGGCGTCGGTGAGCGTGTTGAAGTACAGATCCAGCAGCTCGCCGTGGTCGACGAGCGAGGCGGGCACACTCTGGGTAATGAAGTAGGCGAGGTCCTGCTCCGGCGAGGATCGGCCCATACCCTGCCAGTCGACGAAAAACACCTCGTCGTCGCCGAAGAACACGTTGTCCAGGCGTACATCGCCGTGCACGATGGCCACCGGTGACGTGCACATCTCCGCCAGCAGCGCCTCCGTCATTTCGGGCATACGCTTTTCGGCGATCAGCGCGCTGTCAGGCACCACGTGGCGAAATCGATCCATGATCACCGGCCAGCCGGCCTGAAAACCGGCGATCATGCCGCCGCTCTGCATGGGATCGTCGTGCGACCACAATTTCCAGGAGTCGTCCGGGTTCCAGCCGCTGGCGTGAAAACGTGCAAGTGCGGCCACAACCGCTCGCGCATCATCGGCGCTGCACCCGGCTACCTGATCGCCGATGCGGTAGCCCTGCAGATCCTCCAGCAGCAGCACAAAGTCGTTGGACTCTGGATCGTGCCAGGCGAAGTAGCAGGCAGGTGTTCGCAGGGCGATGCGCGGTGCGATGTTCTGGTAGAAGCGCACCTCGCGCCCATACATGTCGTAGGTGGCGGCAACCGCCCGGTTCTCCGGCGCTGGCGAAGCGAACTTGGCAATGATGCTGCGTACCGGCCCGTCGCCGTCCAGGTGCACGCGGGTCACTTGCCCCATGACCCCGGCGCCTTCACCGAAATGTTCTACCCCAAAGCCCTGCACTGTTTGTTGAAGAGCCTCACCCAGCCAGTCGGCGCTGAGCGCCTCTGGAGACGTTGGATTGTTCATGCGGCGACTTTATCACGATGGGCGCGCTTGACGAGCCCGGACTCGGGGCGTGAAATGCCCAGCGTTACAGGGGGGATACCTATGGCGGTTGAACAGCGCGAGCGGCCACTCGATGGCGTGCGCGTCATCGAGGTTGGCCAACTTCTGGCAGGGCCTTTCACCGGCACGTTGCTGGCCTATTTTGGCGCTGATGTCATCAAAGTGGAGCCGCCGGGCGACGGTGACCCCATCCGCGGCTGGCGGTTGCTGGACGACGACGGCACGTCTTACTGGTGGCGCAGCCTCGGGCGCAACAAACGCTGCGTGACTGCCAACCTGCGCTCCCAGGTGGGCCGCGACATCGTTCGCCGTCTGGTAGAAACCGCGGACGTGGTCATCGAAAACTTCAAGCCCGGGACCATGGAGAAATGGGGCTTGGGCCCGGAGGCGTTCCAGGAGAGCAACCCGAAGCTCATCTATAGCCGGATCTCCGGCTACGGACAGACGGGCCCCTATGCAGCCAAGCCGGGGTATGCATCGGTGACTGAGGGTTTCAGCGGCTTCCGTTACGTCAACGGTGTGCCGGGTGAACCGCCGGTTCGGCCCAACCTGAGCCTTGGCGATACGATTTCCGGCCTGCACGCAGCGTTTGGTGTGGTGCTGGCCCTGCTGGCGCAACGCGCCAGCGGCAAGGGGCAGGTGATCGACACGGCCCTATACGAATCCATGTTCAATCTCATGGAAGGCATCGTGCCCGAATACTCCGGCGCCGGTGAAGTACGGCAGCCGTCGGGCAGCACGATTACCGGCATCGTGCCCACCAATACCTATCTGTGTGCAGACGCCAAGCATGTAGTAATCGGCGGTAACGGCGACTCTATCTACAAGCGGCTGATGACCGCGGTTGGCCGGCAGGACCTCGCCGACGATCCGGCGCTTGCTCATAACCCGGGTAGGGTGGCTGCACAGGAGCGCATTGACGACGCCATTGCTGCATGGACCGCTACCTTGCCATCCGCCGAAGTCATGCGCCTGCTCGACGCCGCCGAAGTGCCGGTGGGGTTGATCTACAGCGTCGCAGATATGCGCGCCGATCCGCACTATCAGGCGCGCGGTATGTTCGAAACTGTGGACGTGCCGGGCGGCACGATGGAGATCCCCGCCATCATGCCGCGACTCGACGGCACCCCGGGGCGCACGACGCATGCAGGGCCAGAAGTGGGTGCGCACACCGATGCGGTGCTGCGAGCGCTTGGCGTGACAGAACAGGAGCTTGCCGACTGGCGAGCCTCGGGAGATATCTGACAGCGGCATGATCGAGTACGACACCAAGCGCTGGACGCGCATTCTATTTCGCGTGCACGGTTCCGTGCTGCCGCGAATCTGGGCGCGCGTGTTGCTCGTGGCTGTGGTTGCGGCTGCGCTCACCACCGCGCAGCTCGAGGGTGGAATCGAGATTCCCACCTCGAGCGTGCTGCACTCCATCGTAGGCGTGGCGCTGGGTTTGCTGCTCGTTTTCCGCACCAATTCCTCCTACGACCGGTTCTGGGAAGGGCGCAAGATCATCGGCCTGATGGTGAACCAGACACGCAATCTGGCGCGGCAATCTGCCTCTTACCTGTCGCAATCGTCTCCAGAGGTGCGGCGTCGCATGGGTTGCTACATCATCGCCTACTT
>JAUILW010000583.1 GCA_030432795.1 Gammaproteobacteria bacterium | reverse complement strand
AGGGCCGCGTCATGACCATTCGCCCGCCCACCTTCGAGGAATGCGAGGCGCTGGCGATGCTCTGCGACCGCCTCGCTGATCGCGCCATCGGCTACGGCAAGACGGCCGGAGATCCCAGCGTTGCCCGTCGCTTCTACCGCGAGGCCGAAGCGCTTCAGCGCGTGGTCGACATCCTCGCCTTCGTCGGAGCGCGGGAGCCTCGCCTTCACCTGCTGCTTGAGCCCGCGCCCGCGCGGGAGAGGAGGATAAGAGCGTGAGCATCACGGCGATAGCGCAGACATTCCGAACAAAGAAGCGCGAGCGGGCGTTTCGGCGCACAGATGGACATTGTTTCTACTGCGGCTGCGACCTCGCCGCAGACAACGAATACGTCCCGCTTGAAGAGGGAGGCTACACCGAGCCCCCTGGAAAGAAGTTCATGCAGCTTGACCACATGACGCCGAAGTGTCTCAGAGGGACGCTTCGCTCCGAGAATGTCGCGCCGGCTTGCGAATACTGCAATGCTAGAAAGGGTGGGCGCTCCGTCGAAGCGTACCGCCTATGGCTTTGCAGCAAGCGTGGCGAACCCGTCATCTTTTATGGGGATAAGTCATGAGCCGCGCATGGATGCCTTTCTACGTCGCTGATTACCTCGCGGACACTGGCCACTTGTCGGCGGCGGAACACGGCGCGTACCTCCTTCTCATCATGCACTACTGGCAGAACGGCAAGCTGCCGGCCGAGCCGCATCGTCTTGCTCGCATCGCCCGCATGACCCCCGACGAGTGGGATGCTGCGGCAGATGCTGTGGGTGAGTTCTTCGACGATGGCTGGCGGCATGAGCGCATCGAGCGAGAGTTGCAGAAAGCTGCCGACGTATCCGAAAAGGCGAAGAAGAAGGCTGCAAAGCGCTGGGGCAATGCTGCGGCAGATGCAGCGGCACATACCCCGGCAATGCCGCAGGAATGCCAATCACAATCACAATCACCTACAGAAGAGACTAACGTCTCTTCTGAAACGCGCGAGCGGAAGCGCGAGGATCGGTCTCGCGTTGCGAACATCGAATTCGAGCACTGGTACGGCGGATACCCGCACAAGGTCGGCAAGGCGGAAGCTCGCAAGGCGTTCGAGAAGGCGCGTCGCAAGGCATCGCTGGAAGAGCTGATAGCCGGCCGGGATCGCTACATCCGCGACAAGCCGCCGGATCGCTCTTGGTGCAACCCCGCAACCTTCCTCAATCAGGAACGATGGACCGATGAGCCGAGCACTGACCAACCACAAGCCAACCGATTTGCTTCCGGCCATCACGCCGGCCGCGCCCGTGGCGGAGATGCTGTCCTTGCCGGCATGGCTCGAGTCGCTCGTCATCGCGGTCTCGCGGGATTCGGAAACGAATGCGCCGATCTGGCAGAGGGTCCCGATTTTGCCGGAGACCTCCCTGCCGACGAGCGAACAGCGTTCAGCTATCGCAGCGCGAATTGAGCAGCTTCGCCGAATGGAGCGGGCGTACGACGAGCGCCGTGCCGTCTCAGCCATCACCAAGATGCTGATGTTCTACGCCACGACCGGCATGAGCGAAGAGCAAGCGGCTATTCGCGGAGAGGTCTATTCCGAGGCCGTGTCGGACATCCCCGGCTGGGCTGTCGATGAGGCCGTAAACCGCTGGTTCAAGGGCCAAGCGGGGGTGTCGACGAAGAACTACGACTTCGCCCCAAGCCCAGCTCTGCTTCGCGAAATAGCCGAGAGCGTGTTGAAGCTTGCCACAGGCCAGCGCGTGCTTTTCACCCGCATCCTCGCTGCCCGGCCCGCCCCCGCCGCCATCTCGGACGAGCGTAAGGCGCAGATGGCGGAGCGCGTGCGCCGGATCATCGCCGATGCCGCCGACGCGGAAGGGGAGACCGTGTGATGCGCAACGCACGAACTGGCGACCCCATTGCCGACTGGACTCGTCAGCGCGAAGAGATGCTAGCGGTCGCGGCTGCGCTGGACTACCTCGACCCAGAGGCGCTGCGCCAGGACTTGCGCGCCGCCAACGACCGGCTGCGAGAGCGTGACCTTCGCCGTCGAGGTATCGACGACGGGCTGTCGTTTAGCGTCAGCATGCGTCGTCTTCTAGCCGAGCAATTCCCGCTGGACTTCAAGTCTCGGCAAACGATGGCGGAGGCCGCAGAATGACCTCCACCCCCGAGATCATCCGCCGGATCTGGGACGAAGGCCGTCTCACCACGGCAGACATCGCGGAGATGACCGGCACGAAGGAAGCCGACGTCTCCCGCGTCGTCGCTGAGCACGTCGCCCGCAAAGCCCGGACGCGCGCGCGCAAAATTGGAGGCGCCGCATGACCGACCCGTTCCGCCGCGTCCCTCACCCCGGCGGCCGGGGGAGCATCTACACCGTCACATGCAGCACGTGCGGCGTGACTGAGAGCATGGGCCAGCAAGACCTTGGCGAGACAAAGGTGCAGCAGCTCTTGACGAAGAAGGCCCGCACTCGCGGCTGGGACATAGGCCGCAAGGGCAGCACTTGTCCC
>JAUILW010000037.1 GCA_030432795.1 Gammaproteobacteria bacterium | reverse complement strand
CCCTCTGACGTTCTACGAAGGGGGGAATGATCATGCCACTACAAGACATCACGCCGCTGAACGACCAGCTCGCCGACATCATCGTGCGCGCAGACGAGCCGTGGATTGAAACAGAGCCGGGTAAGGCTTGGATGAAAGTCCTTTGGGCAGGACCGGAAACCGGCCGCTGGGTGGCGCTGTTCCGCTGGGCCAAAGGCTATACCGCGGCACCGCACAAACACCTGTCGGACGCACACACCTACGTGCTCAAAGGGAAGCTGCAGGTGCGCGACGGCGTGCTCAACACCGGCGATTACGACTACGAACCCAATGGCGTGCTGCACGGCGCTACCGTGGCGCTGGAAGACACGGAGTACCTGTTCGTCTGTGAGGGACCCGTGCTCTTCTACGACGAGAACGGCCTGACCAACTACCTGGGTTGGGAAGAGCTCACACGTCTGCGCGACGCCGCCAAGGCCGGTGGGCAAACCGGGCTGCAGGTATCAGCGTAGCAAGATAACGGCGGCAACCCTGCTGACGCCGTGTCGTCAGCAGGATTGCTCCACCAGACCTGGGCACCGGGCATAATCCGCCCATGCATTCCGCACTGACAATCTTCGAGCCGATCCTCGCCAACTGGTTTGTCGAGCGGTTCGACGCACCCACGCAGGTTCAGGCCGCCGCCTGGCCGGTGATCGCCGGCGGCGCGCACGCGCTCGTCACCGCCCCTACCGGCAGCGGCAAGACGCTGACGGCATTCTTCTGCGCGCTGAACCGGTTCGCGGGCGGCGACTGGGCGCCAGGGCGCACCCGCGTGCTGTACGTGTCGCCGCTCAAGGCGCTGAACAATGACATTCGCGCCAACCTTCTGGAGCCGCTGGAAGAGCTACAGCGCACCGGCTTCCCCGACCTGCGCGTGACGGTGCGCTCGGGCGACACTCCAGCCAGCGACCGCCAGCGCATGTTGCGCTCCCCGCCGGACATCCTGATTACCACACCAGAAAGCCTGCACCTGCTGCTCACCACCCAGCGTGGCCAGCAGGCTTTGGCAAGCGTTGAAGTGGTAATCGTCGACGAGGTGCACGCCATCGCCGACAGCCGCCGCGGCGCGCAGCTCACCGTATCGCTGGAGCGCCTCGCCCACCTCGCGGGTGAGTATCAGCGCATTGCGCTTTCGGCGACGGTGAATCCCCTCGATGCGGTGGCCCGCTACGTCGCCGGACGCACGCTGGATGGCAACCCGCGGCAGATGCAGATCGTCGCCTCCAACGACAGCAAGCAGCTGACACTCACGGTGCGTTTTCCGGAGGAAGCCAAATACGCCGCCGACAACGGAAAAAAGGTGTGGGACCCGCTGGCCGACGACTTCAAAACGGTGATCGAGCGCAACCGCTCCACCCTGTTCTTCACCAACAGCCGCCGCCTGGCGGAGAAGATCACGCTGAAGATCAACGAAGAGGAACGCGAGCCGCTGGCCTACGCACACCATGGCTCGCTGGCCCGCGACATCCGCACCGAGGTGGAGCGGCGCCTGAAAGCCGGCGAGCTGCGCGCCATCGTCGCCACCAGCTCGCTGGAAATGGGCATCGACATTGGTGCGCTCGACGAGGTGGTGATGGTGCAGTCGCCGCCTTCCATCGCCGCAGCGCTACAGCGCATCGGCCGCGCCGGCCACCAGGTCGGGGCCACGAGTGTCGGCACTCTGTACCCCACACACGCACACGACTTTCTCGAAGCCGCGGTGCTCACAGAGCACGTGCAGCGCCGCGACATCGAACCGCTGGTGCCCCTGGCAGCACCACTGGATGTGCTGGTGCAGGTGCTCGTGTCCATGTGCGCGCTTCAGCCGCAGCGGGTGGACGATCTGTATCGGCAGATCACCTGCGCGGGTGCCTACCTGGAGCTGGACCGGCAGGCGTTCGACCTCGTGGTAGAGATGCTGGCCGGCCGCTACGCCGGTGCGCGCGTCCGCGAGCTGCAGCCGCGCATCGACTTTGATCGGTTGGCCGGCACGCTGCACAGCCGCCGCGGCGCGCTGCTGGCCATGTACAGCTCCGGCGGCAATCTCCCCGACCGCGGTTATTACAAGTTGCGCCACGCGGATACCGGCAATCCGATCGGCGAGCTGGATGAGGAATTCGTCTGGGAAGCGACTACCGGCCAGGTGTTCACGCTCGGCACACAGAACTGGCAGATCCAGCGCATCACCCACAACGACGTGCTGGTGCGCGCCGCCTCGCCGAACGTCACCGCGCCGCCGTTCTGGCGTAGCGAAGCCTTCAACCGCAGCTTTTACTTCTCCGAGCGCATCAACCAATTCCTGGAGCGCACCGAAACGCTGCTGGCCAGCGGCGATCACGAAGCAGCGCTCAACGACCTCACCGAGCAGCGCGGCTTCGAGGCCTTTGCCGCAGAGGAGCTTTTGGACTATCTGACTCGACAACGCACGCACACCAGCACGCCGCTGCCGCACCGTCACCACGTGCTGCTCGAACTCGCGGAAGGCGGGCCGGACGGTTACCGCGGCCCGAACGCACCGAAGCAGCTGATCATCCACACGCTCTGGGGCGGAGCGCTGAACCGGCCTCTGGCCTACGCACTCGAAACCGCGCTGCGGCAGGACGGCGTCACCGCGCCCGAAGTGCACGCCGACGACAACGCCATCGTCGTGCAGCTCAAAGAGGCGCCCGATCCTACGCACGTGCTCGGGCTCGTTACATCCGCAAACCTCGACGGCTTGCTGCGCCAGGGGCTCGAACGGTCCGGCTACTTCGGTGCCCGCTTCCGCGAATGCGCCGGCCGATCGCTGCTGCTTACCCGGCAACGCTTCAACCAGCGTCTGCCGCTGTGGATGAGCCGCCTGCAGGCCAAGAAGCTGATGAGCTCGACAAAGGAATTCACGGACTTTCCGGTGCTCCTGGAAACCTGGCGCACCTGTCTGCAGGACGAGTTCGACCTGCCGGCGCTGCGTGCCATGCTCGACGAGCTGCAGGATGGCACCTGCGCCTGGTCGTACGCCCACACCCGCGCGCCGAGCCCTTTTGCCGCGGTAGTACGCTTCGCGCAGGTGAGCCGCTACATGTACGCCGACGACACACCGGAGTCCGACATAGCGAGCCAGCTCAGCGGCGACCTCATTGCCGCCGCGGTACGCGACCCGGACCTGCGACCGGAACTCAAAGCAGCGGTGATCAACGCGTTCGAAGCCAAGCGGCAACGTACCGCCGAAGGCTACGGACCCGCGGACGAGGACGACCTGCTCCTGTGGCTGAAGGAGCGGGTACTGATCCCCGAGAGCGAGTGGCAGGCGCTGCTCCACAACAACGCCCTGGCAGCGACACACCCGCATATCGTGCGCATCACGCGGGATGATCGAGCCTGGGTATGCCACCTCGAACACCTCGGCACCTGGCTGCAATGCGGCGCGACCTGCGCACAAACGCCTCCGACTCTGGACACGGCGCTCGAACCGCTGCAGGCCTGCATCGAGACGCTGTCTTTTTACGGCCCGCGCTCGGCGGCGGAGATCGTCGCACTCCTGCCGGAGGTGCCTGAAGGGCTCTGGGACACCCTGGTTGATGGCGTGCGTGTCGTCGAGGTGACCGAAGACTGCTGGTGCGACGCCGACAACCTCGACACCATACTGCGGTTTCAGCGTGCTCGCGCCCGCGTGCCGATTGAGCCGCTGCCCAGCCGCACGCTTCCGGCGTTCTGGGCCGGGCTGCAGCACATGGGCAAAACACGCAGCGCCAATGCCAACATCGTCGCCGACATCGTCGAATTGCTGAGCGGTGCGCCGGCGCCAGTGGATGCCTGGCTCGAGGACTTCATTCCGTGCCGCCTGGCGGATGCTACGGCGACGGATCTCGATCGCACCTGCGCGGAGCAGGGCTTCATGTGGCAGGCAACGGCAAAGGAGCGCATCAGCTTCTGCTACCCGGAAGACAGCGCCCTGCGCCGAGCGGCTGAGCCCGCGCCGCAAGCGTTAGCCAGCCTGTTCAAGGACCCGAGCGCTCGCTACACATTTGCGCAGCTGCGCGATGCGTTCGCGGACACCGCGGCGCTCAACGATCTGTGGTGGCAGGCAGTCTGGAGCGGCGCACTTGCAAGCGAAGGTACGGCACCCCTGCGAGACGCCGCCAGCCGTCGCTACAGCCTTGCCGACCCAGGCAACAGCACCAGCCGCCGCCAGCGCATGCGTGGCTTCGTTCGGGGCTGGCAGGGCACCTGGCAGCTGCAAACGGTGGGCACGGACAACGCCGATCCCGTTTCCCAACTGGAAGACAACAAGGAGCGCGCCCGCGTGCTCCTCGAGCGCTACGGCGTCCTGTGCCGGGAAATCTGCGTGCGCGAGGGCTGGAAGTGGCGCGACATATTCATGAGCTTGCGCATCATGGAACTCGCCGGCGAGGTGGTGCAGGGCTACTTCGTGGAAGGGCTCGGTGGTCCGCAGTTCACCACCGCCGCCGGGTTGCAGCGGTTGAGCCGACGCAGCAGCCTCCCCGATAGCTGGTGGCTGAACGCTACCGATCCCGCCTCACCCTGCGGCCTGAGCCTCGACTGGCCGGAGCTGCCACAACGGCGAAGTGCCAACTATTTGGCGTTTTGCAAAGAAACACTGGCGCTGGTGGTCGCCAGCGACGGCAAACGTCTGACGTACCTGCTGGATGTCGACGACGAGAAGCTTGACGGGGTGCACGCCGTACTCGTGCATCTGGTCACGAAACACCGGCGTGTGGAGCTGTCGGAGATCAACGGCGAGAGCGCACGCAAGAGTCCCTACCTTGCCGCCATCGGCCGCGTGTTGCAGGTCTCCACCGACCATCGCTCGGCGTACCTGCAAACGTAGAGTGCATCACCGCGGCAGCCTCTGTCCGTGTTCTAGACTTCATGTATCAGGCACAAACAGGATGCAAGCCTTTGCGCATCGCCGCATACATCACCGACACCGAGCTGCGCGCCCGGGTTGCCGCCCTCAGCCATCGACACGACTGGCAACTGCTGGTCTGCGACAGCACCTCTGACGTCGCCGCCGTCTGCTTAGGCCTGCAAAGCCCCGACCTGGTCGTGAGCGACCGGTTGGCGGCACTGCTCCTCAGCGACACCAGTGATTGCCAGAGGCTGCTGCTCGGCACCGAGGCCCATCTGCCGCCCGGCGTGCAGGCCATCGCGCCGGACGACGAGTCAGGTCTGCTGCGCAGCCTCACTCATTGTGCGAGCGTCGCGCGGCTGCGCGGCCAGTTCAGCCGCCTGGAGGAACTCGAGCCCATCACGCGGCTGCCGCGGCACACGGAGATACTGCAAAACGCTGAGACGTTTCGCGGAACCAGCGTCGGCCTGATCGTGCTGCAGATCGACCACGGCGAGCACCTCTACGCCGATCTCGACCCCATCAGCAAGACGGACCTGCTGGCGCATCTGTCCGATTACCTGCAGGCACAGCTCGGCAGCAACATGCAGCTCGGCTTCGTCAACGCCTCCGGATTCGCCGTGCTCCTGCCTCAGGCCACCGAACAATCGGCACAGACCTGGGCACAGCTGCTGGTGGAAGCGTTCCGCCCGGGCATCCCGTTCAAGGGCACCACCATGCACATCAGCGCCAGCGCCGGCTTTGCCGTAGAGGCGCGCTGTACCGACAGCGAGGCGTTGTGGAAACGCGCCTGGACGGCCATGCTCAGCGCCGCGCGACAAGGCGGCGACCGCGCCGTCGGCGAGATCCGATCGGAGCTGAGCGCACGAATTCCCAAAGCCATGGTGCGCGACGAGTTTTCGCTTGTGCTACAGGCGCAGTGGAACGCACAGAGCGAGAAGCTGACCGGTGTCGAAGCGCTGTTGCGTTGGCAGGGCATGGAGGTCGGTGAGCTGGCACCCAGCCACTTCATACCTATCGCCGAGGCCAGCGGCCAGATGGCCCGCATCGGTGACTGGGTGATTGAGCGCGCCTGCGCGGAAGCCTCTACCTGGTTCGAACACTTGTTGAACCCCATCGTGCTGGCGCTGAACGTCTCGCCCCAGCAGTTCGAAAAGCGGGTGATCAACCGGCAGCTCGAGCGCCTGACAAGCGAACGCTGGCTCGACCCGAGCATGCTCGAGCTGGAACTGTCCCACGAACAGATGCTTTACCTCGTAGACAACCACCGATCGAGTCTCTACGCATTGCGTGACATGGGCGTGCGCTTCGCTCTGGACGGCCTCGGCGCCGAGCTGATCGAGGCGCAGAAGCTCCTGCGCTGCCCGGCCGACACGTTGAAGATGGATCGAGCGCTCATCGCCCGCACTGGTGAAGCCACGGCCGATGCGCTCATCGGCGAGCTGTGCTCCCTTGCTGCTCGCTTCAAGCTGCGCAGCGTCGCCGTGGGCGTCGAGGAGCAACGCCAGTACGACCGGCTGAAGGACCTCGGCTGCACGGACGTTCAGGGCTACCTGCTGTCGAAACCGGTACCGCTCCACGAGTTTCAGGGCATCCTCGCGCAGCGCCACGCGGCGACGGTTTGAGCTGAACGGCGGGGCAAACGGCGAGCCATTCGGCTAGCCTTGTTCGCCAAACGATGACCCCGCACAATGCGGCCATGCTGCTTTATTCCCACGCTGCGTGCCTGGAGCACGCCATGCAGCCGCGCCATCCGGAGCGTCCCGAGCGTCTGGCCGAGTTGCTCGCCCACTTCGAACGCACCGGAATCGCGGCGTCACTCACCTACCGCGAAGCTTCGCAAGCGCCACGCGAAGACATCGCCCGCGTGCACGATGGTGCCTATCTCGACCTGCTAAGCAGGCTGGTACCTGCCGAAGGCCTGCAGCAGCTCGATCCGGACACTGCCCTGTGCCCGGCAAGCCTCGACGCCGCCCTGCGCGCCGCAGGTGCCCTGCTCGACGCCACACGTTCGGTGCTGGCGGGTGACGCCACTCGCGCGTTCTGCGCCGTGCGCCCACCCGGCCACCATGCCGAGCACGACGCCGGTATGGGCTTCTGCTTCTTCAACAGCATCAGTGTGGCAGCTGCCTGGGCGCTGACACAGCCGGACATCGAACGTGTGGCAGTGCTCGACTTCGATGTGCACCACGGCAACGGTACGGTGGACATCTTCGCCGATGATCCGCGTGTGCTGGTCTGTTCAAGTTACCAGCACCCGTTCTATCCGCACCGCTTACACGACGTGGTGCGGGACCATATCGTGCACACACCGCTCCCGGAAGGCACTGCCGGCCCTGCGTTTCGGCGTGCGGTGGAGGCGAGCTGGTTTCGCAGAATCGAGGAATTCGCACCGCAGCTCGTCTTCATTTCCGCCGGCTTTGACGGCCACCGGCTGGACCCCCTCGGCGGTTTGCTGCTCGATGAGTCGGACTACGAGTGGATCACCCGGCATATCGTCGCGCTGAGCGAAGGATCGGCTCAGGGCCGCATCGTCTCCGCTTTAGAAGGCGGCTACGACCTTGCGGCTCTGGCCAGCAGCGCGCACACGCACGTCGAGGCACTTCTGTGAATCTGCTTGAGATCGAAGCGGCCTGCACGCGGCTGGCTTATGCCTACGCCCGTCTTATCGACTTCCGCGACTACGAAGGCTTCTCGGCACTCTTTACGCTGGACGGCGAACTCAATGTCGGCAAGCCGGTGCACGGCCGTCGGGCAATCTTCGAATCCTGTATGAAGCGGCCCGCGACTCTGCGCAGCCGCCATATCATCACCAACGTGCACGTGGAGCCGCTCGATGAGCACAACGCCCGCGGCATGAACTACGTCACCATCTATCGCCATGTGGGGGCAGCCTCCCAGCAGAGAGGACCTGCACCGTTGGATCAGCCCGCCGCGGTCGGCCACTACGAAGACCGTTACCAGCGCACTGACGAAGGCTGGCTGATCGCCCGCCGCACGCTCCACCTGGCGTTTCGCAACGAGGCTCTATTTTGACCATCGACCAGGACATCATCCATCGGCTCACCCCGTTTCTGGAGCGGGTGGATGCGCAATCCACCAGTATCGAGCAGGCTGGCCGCATTCCAGACGAGCTGGCGCGCGATCTGGCAGCGGCAAAGATCCTCAAGCTTCTGGTACCGATCGAATATGGCGGCCTGGAGACGCACCCGAGCACGTTCGTTGAGCTGCTCATCGAAGCATCGCGAGCGGACTCCGCAACGGGCTGGTTCGTCATGATCGCCAACACCACCAGCTCGCTGTCGGCAACGCTTCCCGACCACTGGGCGCGCACGATGTACGAAGATGACGCCACCGCCATCACCGTCGGTGTCGCCGCACCCTACGGCCACGGCAAGCGGGAAGGTGACGGCTTGCGCATCTCCGGCCGTTGGCCCTTCGGCAGCGGCAGCCACAACGCCCGGTGGATACTCGGCGGCACCATGCTGGCAGAAGACGATTCCGGTCCTGCAGAGGTGGTGGCGGCCTTTTTCGACCGCGAAGACGTCACCATCCACGACAACTGGCAGGTGGCAGGCCTCGGCGGCACAGGCAGCAACGACATCGAAGTGAACGACGCTTTCGTACCCGCCGGCCGCTGGGCGGTGATCGGCGGACATCCGCGGTTCGGCACACCGCTGTATCGCTTTCCCACCCTGGGCCTGCTGGCACTCGGCGTATGCGCCGTAAGCCTTGGTATCGCCGAGCGCGCCATCGACGAGTTCACCGCGCTTGCCACGGAAAAAGTACCAACCGGGAGCAGGCGGCCATTGTCCGCTCGGGAAGCCGCACAGAAGGACCTGGCCATGGCACGCGCCCGGGTCAGCTCCGCCCGCGCCTACCTGCACAGCGGCATAAACGATGCCTGGGCGCTTGCGGCCACGAACGGCAAAATTCCACTGGACGGCAAAGCAACCCTGCGCCTGGCTGCGGCGCACGCCACCTGGTCAGCAGTGGATGCGGTGGATCGCCTCTATCACGCCGCCGGCGGCACGGCCATCTACCAGACCAGCCGCTTGCAGAAGTGTTTCCGCGACGTGCACGTATCCACCCAGCACGCCATGGTGGGGCAGCAGATCTTCGAGGTAGCCGGCAAGGTGATGCTCGGCATCGACCCCAAAACCGCTTTGTGAGAGCAAGATCGGCTGCACTGTTGGTTGGCTTCTGGGCGGTCGTTGCCTGCGTTCTCTCGGGCGCCATCGCTGCGGGGCTCGACATGCCTTCTCTGTGGGGCGGTGGAGCAGTTTTCTTTGAGTATGCGCTGCCGCTACCGTTGGGCTGGGGGTTGATGCACCTGCCCGGGCTCGCCGTGTTCGGCGCCCTGCTCGCCGCCACCGCCCGGGAACCCAGCCGCTGGGGCGCCGCAACACGGCTTTGCGCCCTGGGCACCCTCGGCGGCGTCGCTGCGGTCTACCTGCTCATCGAGGCCGCACGCGGCTTGCCGCTGAACCTCTACCTGGTGGTGGACGCGCTGACCGCCTACGCTGCGACGGTATTCGTACCGGGCTCTTCGGCAAACCCCTGGTCGCGCCGCGCGCGCCAGCTCATGCGCTTCGGTCCTGCAGCAATCGTTCTGCTCGCCGTGCTGGCCGCACCGCTGCTGCTACCTCGCTACCGGGTATCGATGACCGACACCGTGACCACGAGCTACGGTGAGTCACTACGGGTTTTTGTCGTGCTGCAGGGCCGGAAAGGCGATGCACAGGACGAATGCGAGCCCCTGGCGCGCGTCGCGGAAGACTACCGTCATCGTTTCACCCAACGCGGCAGCGATACGCCCATGGACGGTGTAGTGCTGCTCTTCACCGATGCTCGCGAGATTGGCCGCAGTAACGCCAGCAGCGCATGGGTCCGCTACAAGTTCTCACATGCCTCGGCAGATCGCTGCAGCGCCGCTGACGGCTAACACAGCTGCGACACTGTACGCCTGCACCGCATCCGCGCCGGTGGTTTGACTGATAGATATTCAGGCAATCAGACCCTGAGTTCGCGACCTGTCAACGGCACACTGCGTGAATGTCGCTATTCCGCCAGCAAGCGCTTGCACAAGCCAGCAAACACGAACCGAGCCGCATGCTCATCTACGGGCCGCCGGGCTGGCGTACCTACGTGGGAGGTGCCGTCTCGCTCGCAGCCATCAGCACCCTGCTCCTCACCCAGATCGACCTGCACCGATCGGTCACCGCATGGGGGTGGCTCGCGCCGGACAAAGGCCTGATCAACATCCGTCCGAACCGGGCTGGCTATATTGCCGCTGTACACGCAAGTGCAGGCGAGCATGTAACCCGCGGCACGCCGCTTTTCGAGATCACCTACGATACGGAGCGCTCGAGCGGCGCACCCGGTCAGTACTATCGCCTCCTCGATGATGAGCGCGACGCCGTACAACTGCGCGTCACGAGCCTGGAAGATCAGCAGAGGCTGACCGATAGCCGATACGCGCAACGCAGGCGGGCACTTCAGGGACAGCTCGAAGCGGCGCACACCGCCCTGCTCCTGCAACAGCAGCGTGTGGACATCGCTCGCAGCACCATCGCGTCGCTGCGAACTGTATTCGAAAAAGGCGCCGTGGCACGTCTGGACATCGAGCAGGCAGAAGCTGGCCTGCTCGACGAGCAGCGGGAGCAGACGGTGCTCGAACAGGCGGCAGAGCGCCTGGCGACCGAACTGGACAATCTGCCCTCCGAACAAGCGACGGAACGCGCCGCCCTTGCCGGTCAGCTGGCAGCGCTCCGCCAGGAGGCTATTGCCCTGGACCAGCGCCACGTGCAGTTCACCATCGGCCGTACCGATGCCTTCAGCGCGCCGGTCAGCGGCCGTTTGAGCGCGCTGCGAGCAAAGGCCGGAGACTACGCTGAGGCCATGCGTTCCCAAGCCACCATCGTGCCCGATGGCAGCCAGCTGCAGGCAGAGTTGTTTCTCCCCTCGAGCGCTCTGGGATACGTGCAACCCGGCCAGCCGGTACGCATCCGCGTAGAGCCCTTTCCGCACCAGAAATTCGGAACCCTGGCGGGCACTGTGCGCACGGTGAATGCGGTGCTCGAGGATCGCCGCGACATTCCCGCGTTAGCGGCGGCAGGCGGCTATGTGTTCAGGGTGATTGCAGAACTGGAGCAGTCGAGCCTCACTATCGCGGACCACACCTATCCCTTGCAGCCGGACATGCGTGTGGACGCCGACGTACAGCTCGAACGACGCAGCGCCTGGGAGTGGCTGATCGAGCCCCTGCTGGAGGCCTGGCGACGATGATATCCATGCCGCGCAGGCTACCGGTGATCCTGCAGAGCGAGTCCAGCGAATGTGGCCTGGCGGCGCTGTGCATGATCGCCGGTTACCACGGTCACGAACTCAATCTGATCCGCGCCCGGCAGCGCTTTTCCCTGTCCCTGAAAGGCAGCACGGTGGCCGACATCATCCGCATGGCAGAAGCCATCGGTCTGACCGCCCGTGCCTACAGCCTGGATCTGCACGAGGTCGAGCGCCTGCAGAGGCCGGCGATTCTGCACTGGCAGATGAACCATTTCGTGGTGCTCGCTCGCTGCCATCGGCGGGGTTTCGAAGTGCACGACCCTGCGCTCGGCAAACGCTTCGTGCCGCACAAGGAATTCGCGGAGAAGTTCACCGGTGTGGCCGTCGAGTTCGCGCCTGCCGCCAACTTCAGCCGCCGGCGCGAGATGGAGCGGCCCCGCATGAAAAAACTGCTCGGCTCCGTGCAGGGCCTGCCACGTGTCGTCAGCGAGCTCTTCGCACTGTCGTTGCTATTGCAGGTCGCAGCACTCGCGCTGCCTTACGTTTTTCAGCTCATCGTCGATGGCGTGCTCACCCAGCGCAACGAACATCTGCTGACAGCCATCTGTGCCGGCCTTGCATTCATGATGCTCTTTCAGACCGCCACCAACGCGGTGCGCCAATGGTGTATCAGCATCGTAGGCAGCAGGCTGTCCTACCAATTGACCAGCAACATCATGACGCACCTCATCCGCCTGCCCCTGGCTTACTTCGAGAAGCGTCATACCGGCGACATACTCATGCGCTTCAACTCCGTGCAGGCGCTGCAGAGCGCCCTGACCACGACGGTCGTATCGGCGCTGGTGGACGCTCTCGTCGTCGTGCTGACGGTGTTCGTGCTGTTCGTGTACGACGCAACGCTGGCCTGGATCGTCCTGGCGTTCTCCCTCGCGGTGCTGGCGCTACGGCTGGTCTGCTTTCCCCATCAGCGCCGGCTACAGGAAACGGCGATCGGCAAGGAGGCCAACGAACAGACGCTGAACATCGAAACGCTGCGCTGCGTGCAGTCACTGCGCACCGTGGGCGGCGAACCGCTTCGCCTGCAACGCTGGTCGGCGGTGTTCGCGGAGCTGGTGAACGCGCGGCTTTCGCTCGCCCGGTTCGGTATTCATATGAGTACGGCGGAGCAGCTTCTGGAAGGTGCACAGCACATTCTCGTGATCTATCTGGCAGCAACCGCAATCCTCACAGGTGATGGGGCACTGACGCTCGGCGCGCTGTTCGCGTTCCTGTCGTACAAGTCGCAATTCGCCGATCACGCCGGTTCCCTGGTGAATCACATCATCAGCTTCAAGTTGCTGGATCTGCACCTTCAACGCCTGGCAGACATCATGTGGCAGCAGCGGGATGTGAGCGAAAAGCGTGTTCTAGCTGCCGATCCACCGAAAGGAGACATCCGCTTGGCTGGCCTGGGTTTCCGTTACGCGGACTTCGACGCGGACGTATTGCGCGATATCGACCTCCTGGTACCTGAAGGACGCATGGTTGCCATCGTCGGCCCTTCCGGCGCTGGCAAGACCACGCTTTTGAAGCTGCTGCTTGGCCTCTACTGGCCAAGCGTCGGTACCATTCACGTCGGCAGCAGCCGCCTGGATCGCCACAACGCACCCCTGTGGCGGCAATCGGTGGGTGCTGTGCTGCAGGAGGATCAGCTCATCTCCGGGAGCATTGCCGACAACATCGCCTTCCTCGACGACAAGCCGGACATGGTGCGCATCGAACAGGCAGCGGCACGAGCCGGCATCGCCGAGGAGATCGCCCAGCAGCCCATGGGTTACCTGAGCCTTGTGGGCGATCTCGGCTCGTCACTGTCGAGCGGTCAGAAGCAACGCCTGCTCATCGCGCGCGCGCTCTACCGGGAACCTGACGTGCTGCTGCTGGATGAAGGGACCGCCAACCTGGACGAAGACAACGAGCAACGGCTGGCCGGCCTGATCGGCGGGCTGCCCATAACCCGAATCGTCGTCGCGCATCGACCCGCACTCGTGCGGCATGCGGACATCGTGCTACGTCTGGACCGCGACGGTCTGGTCGACGTCACCTCGCAGTGGCGAGCAGCGCGGGACCTGCCGGCAACCGCCTCAGCAGGCTGACCCGCCACCGCGCATCACGGTTCGTGGGTGAACGCCTGGAGGGACGCCGCAAGATCCTTCAAGGTGACGGGTTTGGGCACAAAATGGTCCATGCCGGCGGCGAGGCAAGCTTCCCGATCTTCCTTCATGGCGTTGGCCGTGAGCGCGACGATATGCACGGGGGGACGTTGCCACTCTGCTTCCATGCGTCGAATGGCCGCGCACGCCTCGAAACCATCCATACGCGGCATATGACAGTCCATGTAGACCACGTCGTACTTAAACCGCTGGTAGAGGTCCAGCGCTTCCACACCATCCCCTGCCAGATCCACCTCGCAGCCAAACTTGTGCAGCATGCGCACGGCCACCTTCTGGTTGACGAGATT
>JAUILW010000582.1 GCA_030432795.1 Gammaproteobacteria bacterium | reverse complement strand
CCCACCGTAACGTCGAACCGAGCGTCTGTGGGGCTGAGCGAGAGCGAAGACCGATTGCTGCGCTTCGTCAGTCAGCGTAATCCCGCGCCGCTTCGCGAACACGCGTAATCATCGCCCGCAAGCCGTTACCACGCGTGGGGCTCAGGTGCTTGAGCAGATCGAGGCGCTCAAACAGCGCATCGATGTCGTACTCAAGCACCGCGTGCGGCTTTTTTCCCTGATAGGCGGCGAGCACGATGCTGATCAGCCCGCGCACGATGTGCGCATCGCTGTCGAGGGTGAGATAAAGACATCCGTCTGCGGCGCTTCGATTCGCGTGAAGCCACACCTGGCTCTGACAACCGCGCACCAGATGATCATCGTCCCGAAGGCTCTCATCCAGTGTCTCGAGATCGCGGCCGAGATCGATGACGAACCGGTACTTGTCCTCCCAATCGTCGAACAGTTCGAACGATGCCTCGATGTCCTCTACCGGCATGGGGACGTTGCTTGGTTGCATCAGAACAGTCCAAGCTCCAGTTGTGCCTCTTCGGTCATACGCTCCCGCGACCAGGGCGGATCGAACACCAGCTCTACCGCGACGCTGCGGACAAACGGTACCTGGCCGACCCGCCGCTCTACGTCCTGTACCAGCACCGGGCCCATGCCGCAGCCAGGTGCGGTCAGAGTCATGTCGATACGTACCTCGCCGTCGACGATCTGCACGTCATAGATCAGGCCGAGATCGACGATGTTCACCGGAATTTCCGGGTCGTAGACGCTGGCCAGCGCTTCGCGTACCTGATCCTGGTCGACCATACCGTCCGCAGGCGGCATAAAGGTAAGACGCGTGGGTTCGAAGCCCAGCGCATCGGCATCTTCGCCCTCTATGCGTGCCATGTTGCCCTGGTGTATTACGGTATAGGAGCCGCCCAGGTCCTGCGTGAGGGTAACGAAAGCTCCTGCAGGAATATCAATGGGATCCCCTGTGGGTACCAGGCGGGCGTGCACAGAGCGCATGAGAGGAACGATGCGGCGTTGCATGGTGTCTATCAGCCGACGGAGAAGCTCTCGCCACAGCCGCAGTAGCTCTGCGCATTGGCGTTTTTGAACTGCAGCGTGGCGTTGAGACCTTCTTTGACGTAGTCCAGCTGCGTGCCGCTGACCAGCGGCAGCTCGTCACGGGCCACGTATACGGTCAGGTCATCGCCGAGCGCTATGGCGATGTCGTCTTCCACCGGCGCGTCGATATAGTCCAGCGTGTACATGTAGCCATTGCAGCCGCTCTCCTTAACGCCCAGACGCAGGTAGCGCGCGGCAGATTTCTCGATCTGCTGGAGAATGTGAATCCGCGCCGCGGCTGTTGCAGAGATCTGCTCGGGTTGAAATGTCTCTACGGTCATCTTGGTGCCTCGAAGGTCGAAACTTTTCTGTCTGCTAGAGAAAGGTCAGCGCTTTACGTACACCGTCGATGAACCGGTCTACGTCTGACGCGTCATTATACAGGCTGAATGAAGCGCGCACGGTGCCGGGCACGCACATCCTCTGCATCAAGGGCATGGCGCAGTGATGGCCGGTTCGCACGGCAATGCCCTGCTGGTCGAGGAGGGTGCCGATATCTGCCGGGTGGCTACCCTCGACCAGGAAAGACACGACCGCTAGCCGCTGCCTTGGCTCGCCGACGATGCGGATGGCATTGAACTCTTTCAGGCGCATGATGGTCTGTGCCACGAGATCGTCCTCGGCACGCTGTAGCTCGGCGCGCGGCAGCTCGTTGAGGTACTGAATAGCCGCTCCCAGACCAATGCAGCCTGCGATGTTCGGCGTGCCGGCTTCGAACTTGTAGGGTAGGGCGTTGAACGTGGATTGCGTGAGCGTTACGTGCTCGATCATCTCACCGCCCGCCTGGTAGGGGGGCATGGCATCGAGCAGCCGTTCGCGCCCCCAGAGCACACCAATGCCCGTGGGGCCAAACATCTTGTGGCTGGAAAACGCGTAAAAATCCGCATCCAGTGCCTGTACGTCGATGCCGATGTGCAGCGCTGCCTGCGCGCCATCAACGACCACTTTTGCCGAGCTTCTGGCCCTGCACAACGCGATCAGGGATTGCACTGGATGGATGGTGCCGAGGGCATTGGAGACGTGGCCGAAGGCGACGATGCGGGTACGCTCACCGAGCATGGCGGCGAAAGCCTCTTCATCGATATCACCGGAGTCGAGGAGTGGGGCGGCGCGCAGTGTTGCTCCCGTGCGTTCTGCCAGCAGCTGCCATGGCACGATGTTGCTGTGGTGCTCGCTTTCGGTGATGAGGATCTCATCCCCGTGCGCAAGGGTGTCGGCCAGCCCATGGGCGACCAGGTTGATGCCTTCCGTCGTGCCCCGGGTGAATACGACCTCCCGCGCTGATGGTGCGTTGATGAATGCTGCGGCTGCCAGGCGAGCGTCTTCCATTGCCCGCGTGGCGCGATCAGCCAGCGCATGGGCCGCGCGATGGACGTTGGCGTTGTCCCTTTCGTAGTAACCGCTGATGGCATCGATCA
>JAUILW010000036.1 GCA_030432795.1 Gammaproteobacteria bacterium | reverse complement strand
TTACCAGAGAGATCGTAGGTTTCGAAGTAGGTAAGCGCATTTGGAAATGGGGAGTGGTAGCGCACGAAGTAATCGGTGAGTGCGGCGACCGATCGCAGGCCGAATGCCGCAGAGAAGTCGTACAGATGTGGGAACGCCGCCTGTTTGGCTGCGAGCGCCTGTTGCCACTTGCGCAGGAAGTAATGCTTGTACACGAACGATCCATGATCGATCTGATGCATGGTGCGCACCGGGTCCACTGCCGGGCAGACTGCAAGTGCCGGCATGCCCGTGGCGCGCGCCACACGCAGCGCGAAGTTGCCGCCGAGGGAGAAGCCGATGACGCCGGTAGGCTGTGCACCGTTGCGCCCTGCGAGCACCTGTGCCAGCTCCACCACTTCGGTGGTAAGGCCCGAGTGGTACATACCTTCATTGAGCGCTTCGGTGTCTCCGTGATCGCGCAGATTTATGCGTGCGGTGGAGTAGCCGGCCCGATAGAGCGCCGCCGCGGCCGATAACACGTAGGAAGAGTGGTCGCAGCCCAGCCAGCCATGGATCAGTACGATCAGCGGCGCCGGCGCCTGCTGCAGATTGCACTTCACGCGCAGCGTCGCGCCGTCCGGTACGGTGATGTCTTCCGGCAGCGCTCGGGCAAGAAAATCCGCCTCGCGTTTGGGCATCACCCAACGCCTGCCGGTGGTGCCGAGCACCGTCTGCAGGTGGCCGCTGCGCAGGAGCAGCGGTGCGGCGAAGGTGCTCAATGCAGAAGCCAGCCGCCGTCCACGTCAACTGTGGTGCCGGTGACGAAATCGTTTTCCACCGTGAAGATGATTGCGCTGGCCACTTCATCGGCAGTGCCGGCCCGGGGAATGATGAAATTCTTGGTGGCGCCGCCGAGAAACGCTTCGCGCTGTTCGTCCGCCACCGCGAACATCGGCGTATCGATGATGCCTGGGGAGACGATGTTGATGCGCCGGGGCGCCAGCTCTTTGGCGGTTGCCCGGCACAGGGCTTCGACCGCCCCGCCAACGCTCGACAGGGCAACGCTGCCTGGCGTTGCACGACGTGCGGGTGCGCCGCTGACCAATACAATGGCACCGTCATCCGTGAGGTGTGGTGCGCCGTAGCGGACCGCGTTCGCGTAACCCCAGAGCTTGGCGAATGATCCGCGGTAGCCGGCCATGTCCATCTTCAGAAACGGGCCGGATGCACGGCCACCGCCAGTGGCGGCGCTTACCAGCACGTCGAAGGGCGCCAGTTCCTCGAACAGTGCCTGCAAGGCATCTTCGTCCAGCACGTCTACCTGCCGGGTGTGCAGTCCAGCGTCGCGCGCGGTATTCAGGTTGGCTTCAGAGCGTCCTACGGCGTACACCTCGGCGCCCTTGTCGCGCATCATGCAAGCGGCGGCCAGGCCGATTCCCGAAGTGCCTCCGAGCACTATGGCTTTACGTTCTTTCAGGTTCACGAGTGTTTCTCCTCAGCGTTTCTATTCGACGGCAGTCACTCGACGCCGGTTACGTCTTCAGGCTCGACGCCGGCTGCGGTGATGGCCTTTTTGACTTCCTCCTGCGCATCGAGCAGCACATTGGCGTCGGTCCCGCGCAGGACGAGGGATGTGCCGTAACGGTCGTTGCGAAAGAAAGGGTAACTGCCGATGTCCACGCTCGGGTAACGCCGCTGTATGGCGCCCAGCGCATCAGCGATCTGGCTTTCGCCCAGGTGTGCGGTCACCGAGCAGGAACGCACGATGTCGCCACGCTCGAGCACGTGTTCCAGGCTCGACAACATGGCCTGCATCACCAGCGGGATACCGGCCATGACAAAAACGTTGTCCATGCGGAAACCCTGCGGGCCGCCGGTTGGGTTGTCGATGAGTTCTGCGCCCTGCGGGATGCGTGCCATGCGCAGCCTTGCTGCCATGACGTCTTCCGGCGCCGGCCGCACGCGGATGCGCTCGGCAATGTCCTCGCTCTGCACGAGGGCGGTGTCGAAGGCTTCGGCGATACACTCAGCGGTGATGTCGTCGTGGGTTGGGCCAATACCGCCGGTGGTGAAGACGTAGTCGAAGCGCACCCGAACCTCGTTGACGGTGGTAATGATCGTCTCGGGAATGTCCGGAATGGTGCGCGCTTCGGTGACCTGTATACCCCAGGCGCCCAGGGTCTTGGCCAGATGGTTGAGATTGGTGTCCTGGGTGCGACCGGAGAGGATTTCGTTGCCGATAATCAGCACACAGGCGGTGATCCGGCGGCCGGTGGATATGTCGTGTTCCTGCATGGTCGGCATGCTAGCAGCTTGGCGAAAAACAAGCTGCTAGGTTGTGGTCCAGGTGGTGACGTGCAGATCGAGCAGGCAAGCATCGGATTTGGTTGGGGCGCCAAGCTGATAGCCATTTTTACGATTCAGCTACCTTCCGCACGGTGGCAGACGTGAATGGATTTGGAAGCCAGGCAGCACGTTGACTTTACGTCGTGCGCCGCCCCCTGTAGAGTGCGGCGCTCTGCCTGATTCGGACCTCGGGTAGTGCGGGGGACCTTGTAGGAGCGCGATTTCGTCGGACGAAACGGATCCGCTCAGTCAGTCAGGACCATCAGATGTTTGGCAGCTCCATCCTAGGGGGAATTTCAACCCTCGAAAGCCTCCGTGAATACCTGTGTGCGGCATTCGCCGTGGGATGCCTGGCCGCCGATCCGGAGCCCGCGCCGCCGCCTGTACCAGAGCCAACGCAGCCTGAGGTCACGGTCGTCGTGCCCGTCGAACCAGCGCCGTCAGGCCCCTCGACACCGTCCAGCTCCCCAGCCCAACCAGTGAATGACACCCCGGTTGCGGTGACTCCTCCTCCGACGGTTGCACCTGCATCGACAGTTACTCCGGCTGCTACACCGGCACCGAGCCAGCCCGCGGCCCAGGTAACGCAGCCTACGCCGCAACCGGTTCGGTTGACCATGCGAGCGGAGCCCTCACAGGTTGCTCGAGGCCAATCGGCGAAGATTGTCTGGCAGGCGGAGAACGCCAGTAACTGCACTGCCTCCGGTGGCTGGTCAGGCAATCGCGCGGTAAATGGGTCTACCTACACGGGCGCGCTGAATTCAGCCACCGAATATCGGCTGAGTTGCTCCAGCGTTGGAGGTAGCGGGGCGCTGGCCCAGGTCACCGTGGATGTGCGTCAAAGCCAGCCCATTCGCCTGAGCTTTACCGCCAAACCCCAGCGGGTGAGCCCGGGGGGGTCGTCAGAACTGCAGTGGAGTGCGCAGAACGCGGATTCCTGTGTCGCCGAGGGTGGCTGGCGAGGTTCACGTGACCGCGCAGGCCGTTTCGAGACTGGGCGCCTGAGTCGTACGGTGAGCTACACCATTCGCTGCAGCAATGCGGATTACGAGGAGGTTGCCATCCTTCAGGTGCGGGTAAACCGGTTCGCGCTGGAGTGGCGTCCTCCCACCCGCAATGTTGACGGTTCGCTTGCGCAGGATATCGATGGTTATCGTGTCTATTGGGGCAAGAATCCGGGCAGATACACCGGCTCCGTGACGATTTCCTCGCCAGATGTGACTCGCTGGGAGCCGGACCTCGGCCCCGGCACATACTTCTTCGCGGTCTCCGCATTTGATCGTGCGGGCAATGAGAGCGAGAAGTCTGCTCCGCTGAGGAAAGTCATCGACTGACTTTTCATCGGCCGGCTGCCCGGCCGCGTTCTTGAGTCGCCCGGTGTGGGCGCGTTCGCAGTTTCCTCCCTGAACCCGCCGGGTCGCTTCCGCTTGAGCCAGCAAACGTGGCGCAGATCACAGGTTGCCGGCGCGTTTACGAAAACAATACAAGTCCTTACATAGACGACACCTTCGGGTGTCAGCCGCCAAGTGCGGCGTGGAGAACGCAGAGATGAGTTGTACTGTGCTTTCTACGCGGCGGGCGTGGGCCTTGTTGTGCCCTGCGTTTGCCCTAGTTTTGACCGCCTGCGGAGGCGGCGGAGGTGGATCGACCCCTCCGGCACCCCAATCCTTTTCGGTGCAAGGCAGCATCGTCGACGGCCCTGTGGTGGAGGCCACCGTGCGCGTTCTCGACGCCAACGGCCAGGAGGTCGCCCGTACGGTTGCCGATGGCAATGCGCGCTACGAGGTGCAGATTCCTTCGTCGGCCGCACTTCCGCTCACGGTGGAAGCGTCTGGCGGCACCGATCTGGTCACCGGAAGAGGTGTCGACTTCGTGCTTGCCGGCGCCGTCACTGACCCGGGTGCGCAGACAGTCAACATCTCGCCGCTGAGCTCCCTTGCGGTGGGCAGTGCCTCCTGCGGCAGGTCGCTCACCAGCCAGTCACTCGCGGGAGCCCTCGAGGATGTGCTCCGCAAAATGTCCATGGGGCTTGACCGGGATGCGCTGGCAAACCCTATTTCGGACGAGATTGACCCAGACAACGTGGCCACGTTTGTGCTGTCCAACGAGATGCTCGGCGAAGCTGTCCGGCGGACGACCAATGCGCTGGCAGCCACCGGAGCGGATGTAGATGCGGATGACGTCCTTGCGCTCATTGCCTGTGATCTTCAGGACGGAGCGCTCGATGGCGCTGGCGGAAATGCAGATGCCCGCACCACGGCAACATTCCGTGCCGCCGAGATCGGCGTGACGCTCGAAGCGCTTGCCGGGCGGCTCGAGGTCGATGGCCAGGACGCTACTGCGTTGATGGACCAGTCGATCTTCAGCGTCATGGGTGCATCTGCTCGTGGCAGTGTGCGCTCTGCAGCCAACCCGCAGGCGTTGGCAGAGCAGGCGACAGAGGCCGTAACGGCGTTGCAGGCGGGTGTGGCGGATGCGACCTTGGAAGCGGTCGTGGGCATCCTGGCTGACGGTGATTCAGGCAGTTTGCCAACTCGTGTGGACAGCTTTCTGACTGCAGCAAGGCAGAACGATGTTTCTGCCGTGCAGAGTTCCGTAGCCCTCGCCGATTCGAGCGCAATCGCTGCACTTGCAACGCGCATGCGTGCCCAGGCTACCGCACCACGCCCGTTCGTATCGCTCAGCAGTACCGCACAGACGGTAAGCCGCGGCGCTAGTGTCACGCTTTCGTGGGCCAGCGCTGATGCTGAGCGTTGCGTGGCTACGGGCGGCTGGCAGGGCCGAAAAGGTGCCCAGGGAACTGAGCGGATTGGATCCATTGCGCAGTCGGCGCGCTATCAGCTCACCTGTACGGGTGCGGGCGGCGCGGCCTCCGCAACGGTCGTCGTCGACGTCGAAGGTGAGCCGCCGGTTAGCATACCGACGCCGAATCAGCCGACGCCGGATCAGCCCGCACCGCAGCCGCCGGGCAGTGGATCACCCCAGCCCACCCCGACTGCGCCACCTGCGACACCACAGCCGCCGGCGAACACTCCGGCGCCCGGCCCTGCTCCGGAACCGCCGAGTGCTGCGCCGCCGCCTTCCGCGTTGCCACCCATTGCGAGCATCAGCGCCAGTGCCCGCAGTATTGCGCGAGGAGAAAACATCACCTTGCGCTGGAGCAGCAGCAATGCGCAATCCTGTGAAGCAAGCGGCGGCTGGAGCGGTACGCTCAGCGCACGGGGCTCCCGCACCATCGGTCCGCTGTCACAGACGCAAACCTATCGCCTCACCTGTCGTGGAGAAGGCGGCAGTGCCATCGCGATGGTTAGGGTCACCGTACAAACTCAAGCTGGCTTTAACTTGAGATGGGCGCCGCCGGAAGAAAACGAAGATGGCTCGCTGGTCACTGAGCTCGACGGCTACCGCATCTACTACGGGGATAGCGCTGGCAGGTATCCGGACATGGAGGAGATCAACGATCCTCGAGTGACCTCCCATACCGTGCCTGTCACGCCCGGAACCTACTATGTGGTGATGACGGCCCTGGATGGCAACGGAGAGGAGAGCGGTTACTCGAACGAGATTGTCGCCGTGGTCGACTGATTCCTGGTTTTGCAGGGGAGAGGACGGCCGGTGTCGCGCTGCGGCACCGGCCTTTTCTTTTCACCGACGCTACATGCGCTCCGGCGCGTCGATGCCGAGAAGGGCCAGTCCGGCCGTCAGCGTGTGCAGCGTCTGCCTGCAGTAGGAGAGCCTGCGCAGCTTTGTCTCGTCGTCAGCCTGAAGGATCGGGCACTGCTCGTAAAACTGGCTGAAGCGTGTGGCCAACTCGTAGAGATAGGTGCACAGATAGTGCGGAAAACCATCTTCCGCGGTTTGTTCCACGACTTCCTGAAATCGGCACATCATCACGAGCAGCTGCCGTTCCGCTTCTTCTCCTGGCAACAGCTGCACGGCCGAAGCGGCCACTGGCAGCCCGCCGTCGCGGCGGAAAATGCTGCGTATCCGCGCACAGGCATACTGCAGATACGGTGCGGTGTTGCCATCGAACGAGAGCATCTGTTCCCAGTCGAATACGTAATCGCTAGTGCGATTCTTCGACAGATCAGCGTACTTCACCGCGCCGATGCCCACCGCCGCGGCGATCTCCGTGCGCGTCGCTGCGTCCAGGTCGGGGTTTTTCTCGGCGACGATGGCTTCGGCCCTGATCTGTGCTTCAGCGAGGAGCTCGGCGAGTTTGACCACACCGCCGGAGCGGGTCTTGAACGGCTTGCCGTCCTTGCCGAGCATGGCGCCAAACGCCAGGTGCTCGAGCCGTGTGTTCTCGTTGGCGAATCCTGCCGCCCGTGCAACCGCAAATACCTGACGGAAGTGCAGCGACTGGCGCACGTCCACGAGGTACAGCACGCGGTCGGCGTGCAGAGTTTGCGCTCGGTGGCGGATGGCGGCGAGGTCGGTGGTGGCGTAGAGAAATCCTCCGTCGGACTTTTGCACGATCACCGGCAACGGTGCGCCGTCCTTGCCTTGGAATTCGTCGAGAAAGACGCATTGCGCACCGTCCGACTCTGTGAGCAGGCCTGCTTCCTCGAGCTGCGCGACAACCGGGGCCAACGCGTCGTTGTAGGCGCTCTCGGCCATCACGTCAGCCGGGCCTAGTGTCACCCCCAGGGTGTCGTACACACTCTGGCAGTGGGTCATGGATACATCGATGAAGTGTTGCCAGGCCTCGCGGGCCCATGCTTCACCGCTCTGCAGCGCCACTACGGTGGCGCGGGCGGTATCAGCGAAGGCGGCGTCTTCGTCGAAGCGTACCTTAGCCTTGCGGTAGAACGACTCGAGATCAGCCAGCTCCGCGGAGTTAGCGCCACTTTCGCGCATGTACGCGAGCAACATGCCGAACTGAGTGCCCCAGTCACCTACATGGTTCTGGCGCACCACTTCGTGTCCCAGGGCTTCGAGCGTGCGGGCGATGGCGTCACCGATGATGGTGCTGCGCAGATGCCCGACGTGCATTTCTTTGGCCAGGTTGGGCGCGGAGTAATCCACCACGACTTTCTGCGCTGCGCGGCTGGGTTGCACTGCCACCGGCAACGCCGCCTGATCCGCCAGGAATTCGCCTCTCAGGCGGATGTTGATGAATCCAGGCCCGGCGATCTCCGGCGAGTCGGCAATGTCAGCAAGATCCAGAAGGTCCACGACCCGGGCGGCGAGCGCTCGCGGGTTCTGACCAGCGCGCTTGGCCGCTGCCATGACACCGTTGGCCTGGTAGTCACCAAACTCCGGCCGTGCCGCGGCCTGTACGAGACCGTCTCCGGGCGCTCCCGCCCGTGCCAGAGCCTCGGCGACGCGCTGGTTGAGCAGCGCCTTGACGTTCATTCGACGGGCAGAACGTTCTCGGCTTGCAGACCTTTCTCGTGGTCGGTCACCGAGAAGCGCACCTTCTGGCCGTCCTTCAGCGCTGGCCGGTGACGGTCGTTGCCTTGCCCCACCCGTTGAATGGAGCGCTGGTGCACGAAGATTTCCTCACCCGATTCACGAACGATGAAGCCGAACCCTTTGCTGCGGTTGAACCACTTCACCGTGCCGGTTTCCAGACTGGCGTCGTCAACGCTGGGTGCAGGGCTCGGCGCGGGGCTGCGTTCTCTGTTCTGTTTCGCCGGTTTCTGACTCTGTCGCGGTTTGCCTGATTTTGGCTTGGCTCCGGCCAGGCGCACGGCCAGCCAACCGTTCAGGAAGATGGCGACGGTGGCGCTGATCATCAGGCCCAGGGCGTTGCCGGGCCACAACAAAGTGGTGAGCGTGGTGAGCGCGGCGGCGAGAAAGACGGCGCCGATGGCGGCGGCGGTGAAGGTGTTCATAGGTTGCAGTCTGGTCCGAGCAAACGCGCAATGATAGCGGCAGACGTCGGGCGCGGCTACGGCAGGCGCTGCGCCTTATGCACGATGATCGGAGTTGTGGGGTAGCCCGCCAGACCGTCGTGCATACCCACATCGGCAAGTTCGATATCCACCACCGCGTCCCAACCGGCGATCACCTTGCCGAAGACCGTGTACCCCGGTGACTCCGGTGTAGCGTCCAGATGGTTGTTGTCCTTGACGTTGATGTAGAACTGCGCGTCTGCAGAATCCGGGTGTGCGAGCCTAGCCATGGCGACGCTGCCCTTGCGGTTGGACAGTCCATTGTTGGATTCGTTGACCACGGTACCCGGGGGCTCCCGGTAACTGCCGTCGGCGGTGTAGCCGCCGGTCTGCACTACGAAGTTGGCGAGCACGCGATGGAAAATCAGACCGTCGTAGAAGCCGTCGTCCACCAGAGCGAGTACATGTGCGGTGGTGAGCGGTGCTTTCTTGTCGTCCAGCTCGATGTCGATGTCGCCGACGCTGGTACTGAGCCGAACTTTGGGGCCAGCCCAAGCGACGCTGCTGAGGAACAAAGCGCCGCACACGGCGGCGCTGATCAGAAGGTTTTTAGGTGTCATGCGCCGATCATAGATCAGCGCGTATACGCAAAGAAGGGTTTCCTACACGAGCCCCTGGGCGACCATGGCGTCGGCGACCTTGACGAAGCCTGCGACGTTAGCGCCCTTGAGGTAGTTCACCGACTTTGCCTTCGGTTCTCCGTAGGTCACGCAGTGTTCGTGGATGTCCGCCATGATGGCGCGCAGCTTCTGGTCCACCTCGTCGCGCGTCCAGTTGTAGCGCAGGCTGTTCTGGCTCATTTCCAGACCCGAGACCGCCACGCCACCGGCGTTTGCCGCTTTGGAGGGTGCCAGGCGAATGCCGCCCTCCATCATGATGTGCGTGGCGTCCGGGGTGGACGGCATGTTGGCGCCCTCGGATACGGCCAGCACGCCGTTGCGCACCAGCTGCTTGGCGTCTTTGGTGTCGATTTCGTTCTGTGTGGCGCAGGGGAAGGCCAGGTCGCACATCACGCCCCAGGGACGCTTGCCCTCGTGGAACTCGGCGTCGAACGCGTCGGCATACTCGCTGATGCGGCCGCGGCGCACGTTTTTCAGGTCCATGACCCAGGCGAGCTTTTCAGCGTCGATGCCGTGCGGGTCGTAGATGAAGCCGGAGGAATCGGACAGCGTCACCACTTTGCCGCCGAGCTCGTTGAGCTTTTCCACACAGTAAGTCGCCACGTTGCCGGAACCGGACACCACGCAGGTCTTGCCGGCGACTTCCTGTCCCATGTGCTCAAGCATGTTCTGCATCATGTACACCACGCCGTAACCGGTGGCCTCCGGCCGGATGAGCGAACCGCCGAATGCCATGCCCTTGCCGGTGAGCACGCCTTCGAAGCGGTTGGTCAGCTTCTTGTATTGGCCGTACATGTAACCCACTTCGCGACCGCCCACGCCGATGTCGCCGGCGGGCACATCGGTGTCGGGACCGATGTGGCGGAACAGCTCCGACATGAACGCCTGACAGAAGCGCATGATCTCCGATTCGGAGCGGCCCTTGGGATCGAAATTAGCACCGCCCTTGCCGCCGCCCATGGGCAGGCTGGTGAGGCTGTTCTTGAAGGTCTGTTCGAAGGCGAGAAACTTCAGGATGCTGGCGTTCACCGACGGGTGGAAGCGAATGCCTCCCTTGTAGGGGCCGATGGCATTGTTGTTCTGCACCCGGTAGCCGCGGTTGATGTGCGTCACACCGTGATCGTCCTGCCAGGTGACGCGAAAGCTGATCAGACGGTCCGGCTCGGCCAGGCGCTCCAACACCTTCAGTGACTGGTACTCCGGGCGTGTCAGCGCAAACGGCACTACGTGCTCTGCCACCTCCTGCACCGCCTGGAGGAACTCCGGCTCACCCGGGTTGCGCGCTGCGACGTCGTTCAGATAGCTGTCGATGGCGGCCTGTGGGTTCTTGGCCCTGGCGCGCTTCGGGGCCAGGCGGGGTTGTGCGGACATCTGATCGATCCTTGTCGTGTGAATCGATGAAGTCTAGGAAGCGGTTTACCCCCCAACCGCCAATGCCGCCAGATATGCGACCACGGTCTCATGCAGTCCGCGATACAGCGCGTCACTGATGAGGGCGTGGCCGATGGACACCTCAGCCACGTCACTGATACGGCTGAACAGCGGCAGGTTGACGAGGTCGAGGTCGTGGCCGGCGTTCACCCCGAGCCCTAGAGACACCGCGATTTCAGTGGCGCCGCGATAGCGTTCGAAGCTTGCCTGAGCTTCTGCTGATGCCACCCCGTGGTCGCGCACCGCGTCGGCGAAGGGCCCGGTGTAGAGCTCAATACGATCGGTGCCTATATCCCGGGCGAGCTGAATCTGCTCAGGGTCCGGGTCCATGAACAGCGATACGCGGGCACCCAGCGCCTGGTAGGTGCGAATCTTCGCCGACAAGGCCGTGTTGTCGCCTCGGAGGTCGAAACCGTGGTCGCTGGTGAGCTGCTCGTCGCTATCCGGTACCAGTGTCGCTTGTGCGGGGCGGGCCGCATCGATGAGGGCGTCGAAGCCGGGATAGCCGTCGGAAGTCGGCCCGGCGAACGGGTTACCCTCGATATTGAACTCGATGCCTGGGTAGTCCGAGCGCAACAGATGCGCCAGCGCACGCACATCCTCTGGTTTGATATGGCGTTGATCCGGCCGCGGGTGCACGGTGATGCCGTGCGCCCCGGCTGCCAATACCGTGCGTGCCGCTTCGAGAACGTCAGGATTGCCACCGCCGCGCGCATTGCGCAGCGCCGCCACCTTGTTGAGGTTGACGCTCAGCAACGTCATGTGCGAATCAGCTCCAGGCACTCTTGCGCGGCCGCGACTTGATCAGCACGCCCAGCACCAGGCCGGTGAAAATGAGCCCAGCGCCCATGAGCAGCCATTGTCGCTGCAGGTTCTCCGCCAGACGCTGGCGTTCGGCGGCCAGATCCTCCAGCTCGTCGCGCAGGCGCTCGTTGAGCTGGGAGAGTCGCTTTTTCTCTTCGAACACCTGCACCGCGTTACTGCTGATCTCCTTGATCTCGGCAAGCTCGGTCTGCGCGCTGGTGAGTCGATTTTCCAGGTCGCTTGCGCGCGCGGTGGCTTCATCGAGATCATTCATGAGCTGAAAAGACTTCTGATCGCCACTCTGCGCCAGGTCTTCCAGCCGCGCAATCTTGCGCTCCGCCGCGACCAGACGATCGGCCGCGCTTGGAATGGTGGAGACAAAGCTGCTAGGCACCCAGCCTTCGGTACCACGATCGGTGCGAACCTGGGTGAAGTTGTTTTCCTCGCTGATCACCTCAACCTTCGTGCCGGCCGGCAGGAAGTTGATGATGCGGTGCTGGTTGGAGGCGCCGCTGCGCATCTCCGCGCGCAGCTCGTCTGTGATGTATTCCGCCATTGCTGCCGGGCTCAGCAAGTAGACGGCGAGAACGATAAGGGCGGCTCTGGCTCTAAGCACGGTCTTCGGCACGCGATTGCTCCTGGGGTTTGTCCGGCTCCTCGAGCACGCCGAGCCGGTGCAGGTAAATGACGGTGATCACGATGTAGATCAAGGTGATGGCGAACCCGCCGATCAGCTTGTAGCTCACCCAGAACTCCATGGAGAAATTGTAGGCCACCAGCAGATTCAAGGCGCCGGCGATGAAGAAGCCCAGTGCCCAGCCGTTGTTCAGCCGCTTCCAGACCCCGTCGGGCAGGCGCATCTGGCTGCCCAGCATCTTCTGGAGCAGGTTGGTGTTCGCCACGAGCGGGGCCAGCAGCAGTGCAGCGGACAATGCCCAGTTGACGATGGTGGGTTTCCACTGGATGAACAGCGCATCGCGCAGCAGCAGCGTGGCGCCACCGAGCAGGATGCTCGCCCAGAAGGTGAATTTGAGCTGGCCGGTGATCGGCTTGCCGAGCACGCGAAACGCCAGCATCTGCAGCGTTACGCCAGCCATCAGCGCGCCAGTAGCCCAGAAAATGTTGTCCGGCGCATCCATTGCGAAGAACACCGCGGCAAAAAGCGCAATGGGTAGAAAGTCCAGCAGCTGATTCATGTGAAAGCCGAGGTTGAGGCCGGTCGGGGCGCAGATGATAATCGCCGCCGTCTTTCGCGTCACCCGACCGCGTCACCCGGCGCACGCAACCCGGACCGTCTCGATGAGCCAGTACTTCGAGGTGCACCCCACGCACCCGCAGCAGCGTCTTCTGTATCGCGCCGCCGACATCCTGCGGCAGGGCGGCGTCATCGCCTACCCGACGGACACCACGTACGCGTTGGGCTGGCATCTGGGCGATAAGTCGGCACTGGAGCGCGTGCAGAAGCTACGGCGCCTGGACAAGCTGCATCTGATGACGCTGGTGTGCAAGGATTTGAGCGATCTGGCGACCTATGCGCGGGTGGACAACAGTCAGTACCGCACGCTGAAAAACTATCTGCCGGGGCCCTTCACCTTCGTGCTAAGCGCCAGCCGTGACGTGCCGCGCCGTGTGGTACACCCCAAACGCCGCACCATCGGCCTGCGGGTGCCGGACCACGCCATCGTGCAGGGCCTGATCGAAAGCCTCGGCGAGGCGATGATGTCTACCACGCTGCGCCTGCCGGGCGCGGCGTTGCCGATGACCGATCCCTTGGAGATCCGTGACGCTTTGGAGCATCAGGTCGACCTCGTCATCGATGGCGGTCATTGTGGTGTGGAGCAAACCACCGTCGTGGATCTGACCACCGATGTGCCGGAAGTTGTGCGCCAGGGCATCGGCACGCTTTAGGGGCTGCCTTGTCGGCGGTATACTCCGCCAACCTCGCAGATTGGACCGCTCGTTGAGCAGTAACGACTCCGACACCCGTGTGGTGTCCGGCATGCGGCCCACCGGCCGTCTTCATCTCGGCCAGTATCACGGTGTGCTGAAAAACTGGGTGCAGCTTCAGCACGAGTACGAGTGCTACTTTTTCGTAGCGGACTGGCATGCGTTGACCACCGGCTACGAAGACACTTCCCAGATCGAGCAGCATACCTTCGACATGGTGGTGGACTGGCTGGCGGCCGGCCTGAACCCGGGTTCAGCGACCCTCTTTCAGCAGTCGCGTGTGCCTGAGCATGCTGAGTTGCACCTGCTGCTGTCCATGATCACGCCGCTACCGTGGCTCGAGCGTATGCCTACCTACAAGGATCAGCTGCAGAAGCTCAACGACCGTGACCTGTCCACCTACGGATTTCTTGGCTACCCGCTGTTGCAGGCTGCTGACATCCTCATCTACCGCGCCGGGCACGTGCCCGTGGGCGCAGACCAGGTAGTGCACGTGGAACTTACCCGCGATGTTGCGCGGCGCTTCAACCATGTGTTCGGCCGCGAGCCGGACTTCGAGCAGCAGGCCGAGGCAGCGCTGCAGAAGATGGGCAAAAAGGCAGCGCGCCTGTACAGCGAATGCCGGCGTGCCTACGTGGAGC
>JAUILW010000581.1 GCA_030432795.1 Gammaproteobacteria bacterium | reverse complement strand
CGCGCTGCACCGGCGTCTGGTAAGGAGGACGTACGGAGCCAGCGCGGTAGATGCAGGGGTCCTGAAAGATCAGCCCATCGTCATGGAGCACCTCGTCGCCAGCACGCTGGAGAGCCTGGCCGTGAACACCACAGGCATCATCGATGAGCTCCGCGCGTTTGCAGCGCAACCAACCCTGCCGCTGGAACAGCTCGCAGCACCGGTCACGCTCTGGCACGGACGGCACGACGCGATCTCCGCACCGGATGCGATCGCGGCTTATCTGGGCGGGCGGGTAGCAACGCGCCGGGTGTTCGAAGACGCCGGTGCGCTGCTCGTCTTTCAACACTGTCGCGAGCTTCTGGAAGCAGCGGCGAAACAGGGCGCGACCGGACACCAAATCCTTCCATAGCAAGCGCCGGCCGCGCTGCCGAGACAGGTCATCCTTGATGTATCGACCAGAGACGTCTCGACGGAAAACATGGTGGGGGAATGCGACGCCAATCACATGATGTAAATGCACTAACCCGATACGGACGCTTGGGGGCGAGAGATGTCCGCCTGAAGGTTCTTCGCTACTGCGCAGTCAAGGCTCGTGCCTGCCCAACCCAGTTGTCGCGGCGGATGCGTCCGCGGAGCCCGAACAACGGATGTGCCTCGTCCTCCAGGGCATCCAGATCGAGCGTCGCGAGTGCCGCCAGAGAATCCACTCCCGCATCACGAAGCGTCGCAGCCAGCTTGTCTCCGATACCTTTGATACCCGTGAGCGGATCTACATCTACCGGGGCGGGCGGCGTCATCTGCACCACAGCGCGTGCACTGATGCAGTCGGATAGCTCGCGAATTCGATCGCCCGCCCTTTCGAGCTGCGTGTTCGCAATGTGCAGCGCATCGCACAGCTGTTGGTTACGGGTGCGCAGCGAACGTATCTCCGAGCGCGCCGCCTCTTTGACGCTGCGCAGCTCGCGCTCGAGCGCTCGTGCGCCCTCTTCGTTGGAAGGCTCGCCACGTTGCGCCGCGCGCAGCATGCGAATCTCTTTTTGCGCCGCCGCCAGCGCATCGGAACGCTGGCGCATGGCCGCGGCGACACGAGGCAAGCGCTCCTGCCATTTGCGGATCTGCGCGCGCAGACTCTCCGCTTCGTGGAAGGACATCATCCGGTCGTCGCCGGTACTGCTCAGCGGTTCGGCCATCAGCTACCTGATAGATGCAGGGATAGAGGTAAACGCTAGCGGTTTTTTCTCTCACCTGGTGTGACGTACGCCGCGTTCAGGTGTCCAACAAGTCTTGATTTCGGTGGCAATGCCATCATATTTCGTCTGACGACCATCAATTGAGAGAGGTTTACCGGTCCATGAGAGTACTGCTGTTTCTGGCCACCAACCTGGCGGTCATCGTGCTCGCGAGTGTGACCTTCAGCCTTCTGGGCTTTGAAGGCATCCTGAAGAACAACGGCGTCGACCTGGATTTGCAGGCGTTGCTGGTGTTCTGTGCCCTCATCGGCTTCGGCGGCTCGTTCGTGTCGCTGCTCCTCTCCAAGTGGATGGCGAAACGCTCCACCGGCGCGCAGGTAATCGACCAGCCGCGCAACGAAACCGAACGCTGGCTGGTAGACACCGTCGCAAGGCAGGCCAAAGCTGCCGGCATCGGCATGCCGGAAGTAGCCATCTTCGCCGCCAACGAACCCAATGCCTTCGCCACCGGCGCCAACAAAAACAACGCCCTGGTGGCAGTGAGTACCGGCCTGCTGCAGAACATGTCCCGCGGTGAGGTAGAGGCGGTGCTCGGCCACGAAGTGGGCCACGTGGCCAACGGCGACATGGTCACCCTCACGCTCATCCAGGGCGTGGTAAACACGTTTGTCATGTTCCTCGCCCGCATCATCGGCTTCTTCGTCGACCGCGTGATCCTGAAAAACGAACAGGGTTTGGGTCTCGGCTACTGGGTGACGACCATCGTTGCCGACATCGTGCTGGGCTTCCTGGCCGCCATGATCGTTGCCTGGTTCTCCCGCCGTCGAGAGTTCCGCGCGGACATCGCCGGTGCGGAGCTCTCCAGCCGCCAGAACATGGTGGGTGCCCTGCAGCGGCTGAAGATGGCCGCGGGACAACCCAGCCAAATGCCAGAGTCCATGGCCGCTTTCGCTATCAGCGGTGGCCTGCGCGGCGGCCTGAAGGCGCTCTTTTCCACCCACCCGCCGCTGGATGACCGCATCGAAGCGCTGATGCAGCGCGGATGAGGAAACGCACCGCGACCGCTTCGGGAGAGGTCATAACGCTGGAGCACACATCCCGTGTGCTCCAGAACAACCCGCTCAACGACCCGCACGTGCGTCGCTTCCACGTCTGGCTGCCGCCCGGTTACAACCCTTCAGGCAAGCGCCGCTATCCTGTGCTCTACGATCTCACAGGCTATACGGGCTCCGGTTTCTCCCACACCAACTGGAAAAACTTCGACGAGAACGTGCCCGAGCAGCTCGACCGGCTGCATGAGGAAGGAAGGCTCGGCGGCGTAATCGTTGTGTTTCCAGACTGCTTCACCTCA
>JAUILW010000580.1 GCA_030432795.1 Gammaproteobacteria bacterium | reverse complement strand
GCAGGTCACCATGTTCACGTTCATCTGCTGTGCTGCCACCGCTTCCGCCAGGTTCACGGGTGGTACGCAAAACGGGCCGATGGCTGCCGGTGTGAGGTCGATCATCACACAGCCTTCCGCGGTGACTCTACGGCTGTTCTCCCTGTGCACGTAGGCGGATGTTGCATCGAAGCAGATCTGCACCTCATCGTTGCGCAGATGCGGGATAAGGCCGTCCACGCCCTTTGCCGTGGTGCGGATGCCTAGTTCTTCGGCCCGCGCCAACCCAGGCGAATCCGGGATGACACCCACCATCCACACCGGATTGATCACCTCACTGCGCATGGCCTTCATCAGCAGATCGGTGCCGATGTTGCCCGGCCCGATGATGGCGGCGTTGACCTTGCCCATAGGGATCTTGCTCATCTGCGTCCTCCTGCCCAACGGCCGCGCATTATCCACGAATTGCGCGGTCAGGTCGCCACGGCCTAGAGCCGCGACCGCCAGATGCGCTGCGTCAATTACAGGACAGTTCACAGAGCGTGCGCTCTGGTAGCATCATGCCGATTCGCATCATCGGGACGGGCGGAAAATGGACGAGATCGAGCGGCTCTGGCTCAGCAGCAACGACAGCGAACAGGCGGCGGCGATCACCGAGCTGGTGGGATATGCCAGGCAGGGCGGCGGCAACGCCCTGAAAACGCTGGAGGGGCTGACCCGGGTAACACGTCCGTTCAGCCATCTGGACGCAGCCGGCGCGCTGCCCACGAGTTCGCCCTATCCGGTGATCCCCGGCCGAGCCCGCGCGCCGACGGTGGTCATGGTCATTGTCAATGCCACCAACGTGTCTCTGGAATTGGCAGCATCAAAGTTGACCGGTGATCTGCAGGCATTTCCCATCGTGGTGAACTACACCGGCGAAGATGGGACTAACAAGGTCACCGCCAACGCGCCATCAGCAGTCGGTCAGGTCAACAGCAACGCGCTCACCACCACGCCTTACACATGGCTCGATCCGGCACCAGACGAGTATCTGGGGGCGGGATCTGTAAGCATCGGTGTGTTTCGCTGTACATCGAGCTGGGCGCCGTTCTGGGGTACGAGCCTTGTGCTCGAGCTGCAAGGCAGAGACGGGTTGTGGAACCGGCTGTACATCGGCGCACAGCGAAATATCGGCTCGCCAAGCAGCAGCCTCGCCGTCGCTGCCGATGTCTACCCGGATTGCGATACGTTTTTCGACCAGCGCCTGGACGACGGCGGCCGGACCACCGATGGCGATGCGCTCGGCCATTGTCACGGCGGCCTCTGGGAAGACGCATCAGACGACCTGACCGTCGCCACGTTCTATCTTTCCTGAATACAGAACAACAACCGAGGACGCATTCATCATGGGAAAGCGAAAGGATCATGAGCCGCAAGAAATGCGCGACCTGCGTCACGACGGGGAGGATGACCAGGAGCACGAAGGCAGACATGAGCAAGGCGATGCGGGCAGCCAGGCCAACGAAGCCGCTTCGGCTGCCGCCGCACTGGCCGGCCACCCGGACCAGGGTTCGAACGACCAGTACGACACCATCCCAACCGGCGGCAATGTGGACGGGGTAGATCCAGACAACATCTACAGCAACGCCGGCCTTCCGGTCGGAGGCAACGCAGGACACTACGAACAGGCCAACGAACCGTTCGACGGTGGACACTACGAACAGACCGGCGATCCCCTGGATTCCGGGACGTCACACACCGCCCAGACCCAGGGCATGGATGCAACGGATCATGCCCACGTGGCACAGGCAATCATTCAGCAAAATGGCGCAGGCATCGTGCCGCACGCGGCGAATTCCCAACACACCAACCAGGGCGCGGAGGCAATCTGCCGCCTTTGCAGCGTTCGTTGGACGACCGGACGCATCGCAGCGCTTGCCGTGGTCGTTGTGCTGATCTCTGCGGCTGCGGCGACGGGCGCCGTGCTGGGCAGCAGGAGAAAGCCGCGTGTGAGAAGCACAGAGTTCTCCGCGGTGGATGGCACTAAGCTCGCCATTGATCTGCGCCAGTTGGTCGAAGACAACGCTGGTGACGCTGGCGCACTGTTCTCCATCACACGCCAGCCACAGCATGGCAGCCTGTCAGGCAACGTACCGAACCTCACCTACCTGCCGGCCACCGGTTTCAACGGCACCGATTCGTTCGAATTCACCCTCACAGCGGGGGGCGGTTCCAGCACGGGTGTCATCACGATTCAGGTAACAGCTGCCAGCTCACCGGGCCCCGTCTTCAAAGCGCAGAACAGCGATCTGACCGTGCGCGTGGGTGAATCTGTTGACGTGCTGCTGACCGTACAGCCCGCACCCGCAGAGGGTCAGGTCGTGGTTTTCTCCCTTACGTCGCTGCCGCAGGGCACGATCACCGGGCAGCCGCCTCGCCTCACTTATCACCCGCCAGCCCAGCCCGGTGACGACACTCTGACTTTCAGCGCCGCTGTCGATGGGCAGGACGCAGGCACGGCGACGGTGCGGTTCACCGTGCTGCCGCCCCTGCCGGACTTCGA
>JAUILW010000579.1 GCA_030432795.1 Gammaproteobacteria bacterium | reverse complement strand
GCCCGCAAGGTGCTGATGACCCAGGGCAAAGGATTAGTGCAGCTTGTAGGCCTCATGAAGGCGTGCGCGCAATCCTGTGAGCAGGAACTGCCTGATTTGGCTGCACCTCTGGCGAACGTGGCCGACGAGTGGGCGGCGCTGAGCATGCAGCTCGGCGGTCGTGCGGTGGAGAACGCCGACGAGGTGGGCGCGGCGTCGGTGGACTACCTCTTCTACAGCGGTTATGCGGTGCTCGCCTACATGTGGGCGCAGATCGCGCTGGCAGCCCAGCGGCAGCTCGCCGATTCCGATGCGTCCCGGCGCGCCTATCTCGAGGGCAAGATCCACACGGCGCGCTTCTACTTCGCGCGCATGCTGCCGCGCACCCTCATGCACCGTCAGGCCATGGAGGCGGGCGCGGCCTGCATGATGGAGGTTGCGGACGAGGCCTTGGTCGCTTCTCTGTAAGTCGGTGCTGCTCGCTGCGCTGCGAAACAGCGCAGCGCTCAGGCGCTGATCGCGTAGTAGTTGTTCATCGGGTTCTTGAAGTCGAGGCGCGTGAAGCTGCCGAAGCCGGCGTCCGCGGTCATGCGCCGCGCCACCTGCTCGTTGAAGCCGAGCGTGCCGAGGCCGGCGCCGCCCTCCTCTGACAACCCTGATGACATGCACACCATCACGCTGAAGCCGTACATCAGGCCGACCAGCGGGTTTTTCTCCAGATTTTCCTCGAACGACGGGAAGCTGTTGATGTCTTCGCACAGCCACACGCCGCCATCTTTCAGCGACGCGCGGATGTGGCGGATAAGACGGTCTGGAAACGGCGAATCGTGAATGACGTCAAACGTGGTAATGAGGTCGTAGCGCGGCGCATCCGGCAGCGGTTCGGTTTCCGGATTGGCCAGCCGCACGTTGCCGACACCAGCCTCAATGATGTTGCGTTCGGCGCGTTCCAGTGCGTGTGTTGAAATGTCATAGCCGACGAAGCGTGAATTTGGAAAGGCGCGCGCCATGGCAATGGTCGACTGCGCGCTGCCGCACCCTACGTCGGCGACTTCGATGCCGGCGGCCAGGCGATCTACCAGGCCGTCTACCAGCGGCAGAATCAGGTCCACCAGCTCGTGCTTCTGCGTGTAGGCGCTCAGCCGTTCGATACCGCAGGCACAGTGCGCGCCGTGATCGTCGTAGGACATGCCGCGACCTGTGCGAAACGCCTGCTCCAGCTGCGGCACTGCGGGTGCTACTGCAAGCACCGCGTCGAAGCCGCCGCCGAGAAACGCCGGGCTGTCCGGGTTGGCCAGCACCAGAGCTGCTTCTGGCGACATGCTGAACCGCTCGGTGACGGCGTCGTAGTCGAGATGACCGATGGCCGCCTGGTGACGCAACCACTCCCGCAGCCAGCGTTCATGCAGGCCGGTGGCCGCCGCCAGCTCCTCGCTGTTGGTGGAATCGAGGCCGGCGAGTGTGGCGTACAGCCCGAGATGTTCTCCCGCGGCGCTGATGGCACAGTTGAAGCCCTGGGCGACGGTGCCGCCAACCATGCGGATGTACTGGTTGAGTTTGTCGCGATCGATCTCCGGCATCTGATGCCTCCAAGTAGAAGAGCCTGGATTGTGGCGCAGCCACCGGGTGGCGGCAAAACGGCGTTCAGGTGCGGTCTGACTCGCGCACCCGTTCGCGCAGCACATCCGCCAGTGCGCGCACGTGCAACCGCGTGATCAGCTCATTGGCGATCTCAATGCCGACAGACGCCTGTTCGGCGGCGGCGGCTGACGGCAGGGAAGCAAAGCTCGCAAGGAAACGCGTCACTTCAAGCTCTGCGAGCTCGCGGGTGATCGCCTCATAGCGCGAGAGGTAGGTCGCGTCGTAACCGGCATCTTCGGTGTAGCCCACGTCCCGCATCCTGGCCCAGGAACGCAGGATGCCGACGTCGCGGAAATCCAGCCGGTCGCGGCGCAGGTGCACCACCCCGCGCTCAGCGAGGTCGCGGATCTCCGCCTCGGCGAGACCGGTTTCGGCGGCCACGTCCGCCAGGGAGCGATCGCCGGAGGGCAGGTCGCCATTGATGAGGGATAGAAACAGGTATTCGAACGCGGCGAGGTCGTCGCCCGGCGTCAGAGCCTGAAAGTCGGCGTCTGCCAACCGTCGTTTGATCTCCCGCAATGGCAGATTGTGCTCTTCCTGCAGGCGTTTGATGACCTGCAGGCGCACCACGTGCTCCTCCGAGTAGTAGGCGACATTGCGCTTGGGGCGCTGTGGTTCCGGCAGCAGGCCCTCGCGCAGATAGAAGTGAATAGCCTCGCGGCTCATGCCGGAGCGTGCCGTAAGGTCCTTCATTTTCAGGGCTGCCACGGATGGTGCGGTCACCGCAGCGGATGTACCCGAACCGGCAGCTCGGAGTAGCCACGTACGAAGTTCGAACGCACGCGCACCGGTTCGCCCACCAGTTCGACGTTGCGAAAGCGCTTCAGGATCTCCTCCCACAGCACGCGAAGCTGCATCTCCGCCAGCCGGTTGCCCATGCAGCGGTGAATGCCGAAGCCGAAAGACA
>JAUILW010000578.1 GCA_030432795.1 Gammaproteobacteria bacterium | reverse complement strand
TTGGCCCCTTCGCCTACTTTCTCTTCGGCATCAACCGCATCGAAACCCGCGCCAAGCGCCTGCGTGAGCCGCCCCCGGATACCCCACCGCCCGTCGCAGCCCCTGAGGATCCTCCCAGCCGCTTCGCTTTGGTAGGGCGCAGCGTGCTGCAGATCCCGGCCAGCCGCGGCAACGTGGTGCGGCCACTTGTGAACGGCGAGGCCGCGTACCCGGCGATGCTTGCCGCCATCGATCGGGCGGAGCGTTACGTCTATCTGGCTTCCTACATCTTTTCCAACGATCACATCGGCAAACGTTTCGTGCAGGCTCTTGCCGAGGCGCAGCGGCGTGGCGTGGCGGTACGGGTGCTTGTGGATGCCATCGGTGAGTGGTACTCGCTGCCGCGGATCAAGCGCGAGATGGCGCGGGCAGCCATTGCCTATCGTCGTTTCCTGCCGCCACGCTGGTTTCCGCCTTTCGGTTACGTCAACCTGCGCACCCACCGGAAGCTGCTGATAGCCGATGGCGTTGTCGGCTTCACGGGCGGTATGAACATTGGCGAGCGTCACGTCATGGATCGCTTCGGGCGTCGTTCGGCGGATGATGTGCACTTCGAGCTCCGCGGGCCCGTCGTGACGGAGCTTGCGCGGGTGTTCATCGACGACTGGCAGTTTGCCAGCGATGAGGTGCTGGATATTGCGCCTGCTCCCGAATCTCAAGCTGGGGAGCACTGGTGCCGAGTGGTGCCGGACGGTCCCAACGAAGACATGGATAAGCTCGCCTCGGTGCTGCAGGGGGCAATCGCCAACGCAGAACGCACGGTGTCGATCATGACGCCGTACTTTCTTCCCGAACGCGATCTGCTGGTGGGATTGCAGACGGCGGCACTGCGCGGGGTGGATGTGCGGGTGGTCATCCCGCGGCGCAGCAACCTGCCCTATGTGGACTGGGCGACGCGCCATGTCCTGCCGGAGCTCACCCGTAAGGGCGTGCGCATCTTCACCCGAGAGCCGTTCTCGCACGCCAAGCTTTTTGCCGCGGATGATGCGTACGCGCTCATCGGTACCGCAAACCTGGATCCGCGGAGCTTGCGGTTGAATTTCGAACTTGGCGTTGAGGTGTTCGACGCGGACTTCGCCACGCAGATTCGCCAGATGGTGTGCGCTTCCGGCGACCTGGAGCTGACCGCCGAGGCGCTCTCGCAGCGGTCGCTGCCGGCGCGCTTGCGCGACGCCACGGTGGCGCTCTTCACGCCCTACCTCTAACCGAGGCCTCAGCCCTTTCGGGTGCCGTTGTAGGCGCGGACGTTGGTACCGTTAGCGCGGTTGTACAGGGCGAGCGTTTCGGCGTCGGTGGCCTGCCGCGGTACGCGGATACGAATTGCCCCGTTCGCCGGGTTGTACCAGAAGGGGTGGGCCACCGTGGTTTTGTTGATGGGGTGCCACTTGCCGCTGCCGCTCAGATCGGTGTCCGATTGGATGGTGTTGGGATGATCCGGGTGCAATGGGTTCACTGGGAGTTTGTAACCCTGAAACCACGCCGCTTCCACACGTGCCGGGAAGTTGCCGTCGCTGTCGCGGTTGCGGTCTATCTGTCGGCCTATGCTGCGCACCAGATTAAAGGCGGCTGCCACACGGGCGTCGTCGTCGTGGCTCGTCAGGCTCGGTACGACGGCCGCTGCAAAGATTGCCAGCAACACGGCAACGATCAGGATTTCGATCAATGTGAACCCGGCCGCCTGTGAATGGCGCCGGGTATAGTGCGCGTCCATGCCTGAATTGTAGAAGCAGGCCCGAACGGAAAGTGTGAACGGCTCGGCGGTGCGCCGAATTGTCAGTTCACTTCGAGACGCTGCTGTGGCAGCGCTTCCACATGCGCCATCTGCTGCTTCAGACCAAGCAGATCCAGCAGCACCTCGCCGGTTTCACGCACCATGGCATCTTCGGAGGGGTCGGTGTCTTCCTCTGCATCCTGCTCTTCCTCGAGGGCGTCCAGAGAGGCCAGCGGCTCTTTACCTTGAATGGCGCGCAGGCCGTTTTCCAGAGCCAGGCGCCAGGCGTCTTCTTCCTTCTTCTCCTGGCGACGCGCCGCTTCGTTCAGCGACAGATGTGTGCGCTCGCTACGCTCCTTGGCTTTGGCGGCCAGCGTGCGCAGGTAGTTGAACTCCGCGTCGTCGGCCACGCGCGCATCGTGCAGCGTGCGCAGCTCCTGCATCACCCCTTCCAGGTTGGTCTTTCGGGTGAACAGGGCGGGCTGGATCATGTCCCAGGGCAGCGCGTCGTCGAGGCTCGATTCGCCGATCTGCGTAACGTCGAACAACTCCGGTAGCGCCACATCAGGCACGATGCCCTGATGCTGGGTACTCTGGCCGGAGACCCGATAAAACTTCGCTGCGGTGATTTTCAGCTGGCCGCGATTCAAGGGGATCAGCGTCTGCACGGTGCCTTTGCCGAACGTCTGACTGCCGACGATGATGCCGCGGCCGTAGTCCTGGATGGCGCCAGCGAAGATCTCTGAAGCTGAGGCACTCAAACGGTTCACCATGACCG
>JAUILW010000577.1 GCA_030432795.1 Gammaproteobacteria bacterium | reverse complement strand
CTTGTTGTCGAATTCTGGTCCGGGGCGACCCACCGTGCCGGGCTTTTTCAGCCATTCCTCGGCGCCGACGATGAAACCGCCGCCGCCTTCGGTGGCAGCGTAGTACTCCCACACGATCGGGCCGAACCACTCGATCATGGCCTGCTTGACGTGCACCGGGCAGGGTGCGGCGCCGTGAATCAGCAGGCGCATGCTGGATAGATCGTAGCCGTTGCGCACCGCATCCGGGAGCTGCAGAAGGCGGTGGAACATGGTCGCCACCATGTGCGAGTGCGTGATGCGGTGCTCGGCGATCAGGCGCAGCGTTTCTTCGGCCTCCCACTTATCCATCATGACGATGCCCACACCGGAGATCAGCGGCTGCACGATGTCGATGAGCAGGGGGGCTGCGTGGTAGCAGGGGCCGGTGAGCAGCTGGCGGTCGCGGCCGGGCTGGTAGTTGGCAAGGCTTCCGGCACCCTGCGGTGCTTCCGGGTCGCGGTCACGGCGGTGCACGCCTTTCGGCCGCCCGGTGGTGCCGGAGGTGTAGAGCATGCGGCTGCCGATCACGGGGTTGTCGATGTTGCTGCTCTCGTGCGGCTCAAGGGCGGAGCCGTAGTCGGCAAAGCCCGGCAACTCGCCGCCGCAGACGAGCAGCATCTCGGCCTGGGGCGCGTGCGCCACGGCCTGCGCAGGCGCGGCGCCGAGATTGGCGTCTGCAATGAACGCCTTGGCCTCACAGTTGTCGACGATGTAGCCGATCTCTTCGCCGGTGAGATGATAATTGATCGGCGTGAAGCGCACGCCGGTGCGCGCGGCGGCAAACAGCACCTCGATGAACTCCGGACGGTTCTTCGACACCATGGCGATGCTGTCGCCTTCGCCGATGCCCGCTGTGCGCAATGCGCGTGCAAGACGGTTGGCGTTGGCATTGAGCTCGGCGAATGTGCGGTTGCCGTATTGGCTGATGACTGCGAGATCGTCCGGCCGTTGGGCGGCGTGCCAGGCTACGCTCATGCCCACGTGCGTTGCGGCTTCGAGACTCTCCATCGATTTGCTCCCCTCTCGTTTTCCCATTTGCCTCGCGACGCATTTCATCATGACTGGCCGGTGGCCGCTACGTGGCACCGCTGGTACCTTAGCGGATTGCATTGAAACTGGATGAACGAACCATGGTGAATACCAGTCTTTTTGATCTGACCGGCAAGGTGGCGCTGCTCACGGGCGCTTCCAAGGGCATGGGCAAGGCCATGGCCGAAGCGCTGGCTGAGCACGGTGCTCAGGTGGTGCTGTCGAGCCGCAAGCAGGATGCGTGCGATGCCGCCGCTGCGGAGATCAACGCGCGCTGCGGAGCGGAGCGGGCGGTGGGCATCGCCTGCAACGCCGGCTACAAGGAGCAGCTACGTGCTCTGGTGGATGCCACCCATGAGCGTTTCGGTCTCATTGACGTGCTGGTGGGTAATGCCGGCGTCAACCCGTTCTACGGCCACATGTCGGAGATTCCGGACGAAGCCTTCGACAAGATCCTGAGCACCAACGTCAAAGCGGCGCACTGGCTGTGCCAGATGGTGGCGCCGGACATGGTGCGCAAGGGCGGCGGCAGCATCATGATCACCGCCAGCACCGGTGCGTTTCATGCCTCGGAGATGCTTGGCGCCTATAGCATCTCCAAGCTCGCGGATATCGGCCTGGTGCGTAACCTGGCGCTGGAGTACGGCCCGGCGGGCGTGCGGGTCAACGCCATCTGCCCCGGCGTCATCAAAACCGATTTCGCTCAGGCGCTGTGGGACAACCCGGAAGCCGAGCAGCGTGCCAACGAGCAGATCCCGCTGCGGCGCTTCGGCGAAGCCTCCGATCTCAAGGGGGTGGCGGTATTCCTGGCCTCAGACGCCAGTGCCTACATGACCGGCCAGGCGCTGACGCTGTGCGGTGGCTCCAATATGTGGAGCTGATCCTGCGTTCTTTCTCGGAGAGCTCAAGCGCGGGGCAGACGTACGGAGAACTCTGCTCCGGGTGAGCGATTGGCCACGTCTACCGTGCCGTTCATCCGTGCCACCAGGCCCCTGACCAGTGACAGGCCGATGCCCGTGCCGCGGGTTTCCCGGGTGAGTTCGTCCTCCGCCCGGTAGAACATCTCGAAGATGCGTTTGAGCTGCGCTTTCGGCACACCCGGGCCGTAGTCGCGCACGCTGATGGTCACGTGTATTTCATCGTTTCGCGCCTCCACCCTCAGACGCTTGGGATCTGCTTCGCGTGAGAACTTGATGCCGTTGTCGAGCAGGTTGAGCATCACCTGCACCCAGGCGTCTTCGGCCACCGCGACCGTTGCACCGTCGCTGGCATCGATCCACTCGATGTCGAATCCCGCCGCTTCGGCGAGGCTTACGGACTTCTCCCGCAGCACCGCAAACAGCTCGCTGACCGTGCGTTCGACCAGAGGTTCGTCGGCGCCGGCGCCGTTGTCCAACCGGGCGAGTTGCAGCACGCTCGCCACCAGGCGGCTGAGACGTTCGCTTTCGTGGTAGATGAAGTCGTAGTACGTACGTTTCTTCTCTTCGTCGG
>JAUILW010000576.1 GCA_030432795.1 Gammaproteobacteria bacterium | reverse complement strand
GGTACCGGGTATTTCACCTTGCGGTTCAGCGTTTTTATCCAGTTGATGGTTTTCTGCGCTGTGGCGTGGTCGGCATGCGACATGTTCAACCGCACCATGCTCATGCCGGCGTGATATAGCGCTTCCAACGTGGGATAGCTGGCCGTGGCCGGGCCAATGGTGCAGATGATCTTCGTACGGCGGATGTTCAATGCTCGGTTCCCAGGTTTTGCTCCCAGAACTCTGCAAGCGCACAGGCGAGGTCCTGTGCGGCGGTTACCCGCGGCTGCCAGAGGCTGGGAAAGAACTGACGGTACGCACCCTGCAGGTAACGCGCGTCCACCAACACTAACACACCGCGATGAGACGGCGCGCGTATGAGCCGTCCCGCTGCCTGCACGACTCTGGCCATTGCCGGTTGCACGAAGGCGATCAGGCGGCCATCCCGTCCCTGCTCGTCATGATGGCGCACGACTGCATCGCGCACTGTGCTTGGCGGCGGCAGTGCCGCTCCCACCACGATGACGCCAGTGAGCGGTACATCATTCAAATCCACGGACTCGGTGAAAATGCCGCCGAGCACCACAGCGGCCACGGTGGTGCCGGTGCGGTTGCCCAGTGCTGTAAGGAAGCCCGCCTGCTCTGCCTCCAGCATGCCCGGTTCCTGTAGCAACAGCTCGCCGCGGAATGCCTGTGCGAAAGCCTCGGCGAACTGGGCCAGATAGGCATAGGAAGGAAAACACACCAGGTAACGACCGGGCTTCGCCGCGACCACATCCTCCACAAGACGCGCCAGCTGACCGAGCGATTGTCTGCGTTGCTGATAGTAGGTTGGCACGTCGGTGACGACGTGCGTAACCATCTGAGCGATGGAAAACGGGGAGCCTGCACGGGCGAATGCATCCGCTGGTGTGCCGTGCGCGGTGAGGTAGAGCTCCGGCGGCGAGACCGTGGCGGAGAAGCGGATGTTGGCGCCGAATCCGTTGAGCACGGAGGTGATGTATGGCGCAGGGTCGATACAGACGCAGCGCGCAGCGATCTCCCGCGGGCTGCCAGCATCCAGGGTGAACAGGAACGTTCCCTGCGCTGTCCAGCCGCCGCCGCGCGCCCACCGGGCACATTCGAAGAAGGCCTGCTGCAACGCTGCGCTGGCGCGCCAGGCCGGCTGCTGCTGTGCCCATTCCTGCACGGCCTGGGTGAACTTTGTGGCGCGGTCGAACAGCCGCTGCGGTGTCTCGATCTCCACCTCTCCTTCACGGCAAGCCGGTGTCTCGCGACGCAGATCCGTCAACGCTCGGTCGATGCTGCGGATGCGGCTGGCGATGGCTTTCGGCGCTTCCGGTAGTGCAGCCTGAAGCACGCTCCGGCGCAGTTCGAAGCTCAGCATGTCTGCGGTTCGCGGCGCCAGCTGATGCGCTTCATCGATCAGCAGCAATGCGTCGTTCTCTTCGGCGAAGCGCTGCAGTCGCACCACCGGATCGAACACGTAGTTGTAATCACCGATGACCACGTCCGCCCACAGCGCCGCGTCGAGGCTCAGCTCAAAAGGACACACCGTATGCCGATGCGCCACCTCGAGCACACGCGAGGCATCCATGGTCCGCAAGGCCAGCAGGTTTGCGACGGCATCGTGCCGGCGATCGTAGTAACCGCGCGCGTATTCGCACAGCTCCGGATCGCATGGCTGGCCCTCCACCGGGCAGATCTTCTCCTTGGCGGTGAGCTGGCAGACGCGCAGACGCGGCTCGTCGCCGGTGATGGTCGACAGCGCGGCCATGCCGGCAGCCTGACCGGTGCCGCGGCTGGTGAGGAACCAGATGCGGCGGAAGTTCGCCAGCCGGTGCACTGCCGGATAGAGTACCGCAACGGTCTTGCCGCTGCCGGTGGGTGCTTCGAGTAGGAGGCCTTCGGCGTGTTTGAGCGCCTGCGCCACCCGCTGCACAAGTGCGTGCTGATATGGCCTCGGTTGTGAGAAGGGAAAACGCAGCGCTTGGGTCCACATGCCGAGCTCGCGGCGGTGTGCTGCGAGATCCGCGAGCCACCCTCCGAAAGTCGCAAGGGTCTCGCCTAGAAATTGCTGGAGCTCCACGGCGCTGCACGTTGTGTCGAAACTGCGCTCGAAGAGCGTATCAGGATGCACATAGGTAACCCGCGCAGTCCAATGCTCCGAGTGGTCATTGGTAAGCAGCGCTGCGTAGAGCATCGCCTGGGCGGTGTGCTGCGTTTGGGCTTCGAGCATCGGTAACCGCGTAGTTTTCAACTCCTCGACAAATCCAGCGCCCACGACATCCGCACGCCCGCGGATAATCAGTATCTGATCGGCGACGGATCGTTTCGCTTCAACGCTGTGCTCGCAACGGTAGCCGGCTTCCTTGCGCAGCTTCTGCAAGGCGGAGTGGACGCTGGTACCCTCCTCCGCGCTGACGCGTCCACCGGGTTGGTAGAGATCGCCGCGCTGGTGTACGAACTCCGCGAGTTGTTTTACCGAGATGCTGTGCTCGCGCATGTCAGGCTTTGAACTTCAGCACCCGGGCGGGCATGCCGAGCCTGCGGAGCCTTGCGAAC
>JAUILW010000035.1 GCA_030432795.1 Gammaproteobacteria bacterium | reverse complement strand
ACGTAGGCGCGAGTTACGTGCACGATGCGTACAACCTCACGGCACCTGACAACGCGCAGCGCAGCGGCCGCGTATCCCGTATCGGCGACCTGCTGATCATCGACGAGGCAGGAACCTTGGCAGTCGCGGACGCACCGCTGGACGGTGCGATCGACTTCGGCACGCACTTTATTGTCGCTGTGAGTGGTGAGCTGCTCTACATTGACCCGCGCCCGCCGCTGCGGGGTGAACCTCTGGACAGCCCCCTCGAGCCGCTGCGAATCGCCCGGTCTGCGACCAACAACCTGATCGTCAGCGACGGCACGGACAGCAGCACAACACGCGATCTGATGTCCTGGCAGGCAACTTCCGATACCGCCGAGTTCGCCACCGTGGCGGCGCTCGAAGGTGCGGCGCTGGCTGAAGCGCAAAACATCTACAAAAGCCGCTTCATCACCTGGGAACGCTGGCTGCAGGATCTGCACTCCGGGCGTTTCTTCGGCACGGTGGGACAGTGGCTGGTGAGCCTCAGCACCCTGATCATGATCGGCCTTGCCGCCACAGGGCTCATGATGTGGTCGCGTCAGCGCCGCATGAAACGGCAACTGGCCGAGCTCCTGCGTGAGCGGACGCCGCCGTGACCATCGACGAGCAGGGCAACCCGCCCACAGGGCTTCCGGCAGACGTTGTGCCCTACCGCACCCTCGGCCCGTTCGACGAGTCGACACTGCCGAAGGGCCTGTTGCGCGATCATCGCACCAAGGCCGGTGTGTGGGGCCTGGTGGAGGTTACCTCAGGGTCCGTGCGCTATTTTGTCTGCGAAACAGGTATGGAACGCGAACGGGTGTTGGCGCCCGGCTGTCCCGGAGTGATCGTGCCCGAGCAGCGCCACCACCTGGCGCTGGATGGCGCGGTGCAGTTCACCGTGACGTTTCTGCGCGCCGCGGCGGCCTAAAGAACGGCCTCGAAGGTCTCGAGATTCGGATGTCCAAGGTAGGTGCCCTTGGGCGCGGAGGCCTGCGCGTGTGCTTTGCGGAACGCCTCGGACTCGGTCCACGCCTCGAAGGCCGCCCGCGACTCCCACACCGAGTGCGAGGCGTACAGCACGTGATCGTCGTGCACCGAACCCTTGAGCAGATGGAAGGCCTTGAACCCCGGCACTTCGGAGAGGTAGGTATCCCGCTCACGCCACACCTTCTCAAAACCCTCCTCGAATCCGCGCGCAATCTGAAATCGGTTCATTGCGATGAACATGACATCTGCTCCAGTCAGTGATCGATATCCGCCCGCGTTGATGCGAGCCTTTTGAACATTGTCGCGCTAAAGGGTGCCAGAACGCGACCGAGCAGCCGTTTGAACAGGCTGAGTCGCCGCGAGTTACGGCTGCCGCCAAAGTCGTCGATGCCGAGATCCGCGCGAATGCCCTGGGTCATCATCAACACCGGCTCATCCAACGGGATGCCGGTGGCATCAGCGATGCGCACCATGCGCTGAAAGTTGGCGATGACGCCGGCGGCGTCGATCATGCTCGCCTCGTCTAGCGCCTCGACCACGCCGGCGCGGGCGGTCGCTATGGCCTGCGCATCATCTCCCAGCGCCGCTTCGGCAAACGCCAGCAGCGCATCGCCGCCGGCAAGGCCACTGGCGCTACCACTCATCAGCGCATCCAGATTCGCCGCTTCCCCTTCCAACTCGCTGCTCGCACGGAGCATCAGTGCATGTGAGGAAGTTCAGTAAAAGCAGTCGCTCAGGCTCGACACCCGGCCGGCCACCAGCTCGATCTGCGCGCGGCTGAGCGTCCGGCCATAGTTCGACTGCGGGCGCACCACGTGCGCACCTGGCATGTACTGCGCTTTCGACACCACATTGAGCAGGCGCACAGAATCCGGCACCAGGCTCATGGCCGAAAGCACGTTACCGGTTTGTGGCGCACCACCGTAGAGATCCGCCTCATGCTCCGTGAGATCCGGTGCTGCGACCGTGGCGACCCAGGCACCGTGATCACGTGCCCCGGCCGGTCGATAGCCGCTGGGATCGCCTGGCTGCGGTGCAGGCAACGCTTCGAGCGGCAATCCCAGCGCCCGATGAAAGGCGTCGATGCTCACCACGGTGACGACGATACCCAGCAGCTCCACGTAGTGACCGTCCGTGACACCACCAGCTTCGAGCTCTTCGAGCCAGCGCTTTGTAAGCCTCGAGGGATCGGTGACAATTCGGTGCACGGCATCGACCGCCGCTGACGGCAGATTGGTGAGGCTCTCGTGCGTGCCTGGCAGGGCAAACGGTGAGAGCGCCGCCTTACGTTGCGCGCACAACGGACAGGAGCGGGCGCTTCTGACTTCGCTTGCGATGGCTACGCGATCATCGCCTCGCCACCAGTTGCCAGGCTGGGCGATTTTCTCCCAGGCCCAGCGGAACGCTTGCGGCAGATCCTCACGCACATGGAACCCGCTCTGCGCGTAATCAAACGGCATGGCAACCCCCTCTGACGGCGTTGCGAGTCAGCTTAGCGCCGGGTGCACGGTTCAGGCAAACCGCCGATCTGTGCGCACGCTGAACAGCAGCACCAGCAGCACCAGCACGATGGGCACGCCGGTAAGCAGCAAGGCTTCCCAGCCAATGCTGTGCAGGAGCGCACCAGCGGCAAGCGATGCCACCGCCGAGCCGCCGAACACACAGAAGTCGTTGAACGCCTGCGCGGTGAATCCCTGGCCCTGTTCCTGCGCCCGCACCAGCAGGGTGGTGCCGCCCACGAACAGGAAGTTCCAGGCGACACCGAGCGCGATCATCGACAGCGCGTAATGCATATAGGCGTGGCCCAGCAGACCGATACCGATGGTCGCCAGCATCACCGCAACGCCCAGGAACATCACCCGGCCGAGGCCGACACGCGTAATCAGCCAGCCCGACACCAGGGAAGGAAGGTACATGGCCAGCACGTGGTTGCGGATGACGTCGGCAGTGTCCGGCAGCGAAAAGCCATCCAGCACGTGCATGGAAATCGGTGTCGCCGTCATGATCAGCGTCATCACACCCTGCCCGACCACGCCGCCCAGCACTGCCGCAAGAATCAGGCGCTGCCGAAGCAGGCCACGCACTCCCCCACCGGGACCGGCATGCGTTTCGCTGGCACCCTGGCGGTCCCGATAGCCGATCAGCGCGAGCATGCCGACCACGTAAAGCCCGAGCGCCACCCACATGGGCGTGCGGAACGTATCGATGCTCTGCCCGGCGAGCTTGGCAAGCTCAGGGCCGATCACCGCACCGCCGATGGAACCGACCAGCACGATGGAAACCGCCTGACTGACCCGCTCCGCCGCCACGCTCTCGGCGGCCGCAAAACGGTACTGCTGGCTCGCAGCCAGGCTGGTACCGATGAGGGCCGTACCGGCGCAAAATAACGCGAAACTCTCCGCCGCCAGGGCACCGATCGACAGCAGCATGCCGCAGCAAGCGACCGTCAGGCCGAGGAGAAATCCGGCCCGCCGGCCGATGCGCCGCATGGTGAGCGCTGCCGGCACGGTGCCGAGCGCCGTGCCTACCACCATCAAGGACATGGGCAGCGTCGCCAGCCGAGGATCCCCGGCCAAGGCACCGCCAACGATGCCGCCGAGGGTGATGATCAGCACCGTGCCGCTGACCATGACGAGCTGACAGATCACCAGGCGCGTAAGATTCGCGTTCAAAATGGGCGAGGGCGAGGACACGGCCAGCCTTCCAGGAAAACGCCAAACTACCACAGAAGAACTTTTTTTCACCGCACCACGACAATCAGGAATGACAGAGTAGGTAGAGATGCTGGGAGCAACCGCTTCGGACCAGAAACTGATCGACGGCGCATTGGCCGGGTCCGACAGTGCCTGGCAAAAACTGGTCAAACGGTACGAAAAGAAAGTGTACAACTACGCCCTCAGAATGGTGGGTCACCCGGACGACGCCTTCGACCTGATGCAGGAGGTGTTTGTCGGCGTGCACCGAAACCTGGCCTCCTACCGGGGCGACGGTGCGTTCCCGGCGTGGCTGTTCCGCATCGCCAGCTTCCGCTGCACCGACTATCTGCGGCGCCGACGTTTCAGCGAGGAGTTCGACGAGAGCCGCGCGCAGGCACCGGAAAGTCTGGGGCCGCAGGCCATGACCATGGCAACCCACGCCAACCAGCGTATCAGCGCAGCATTGATGTCTCTGCCTGCCGAACAGCGGCACGTGGTGGAGCTGAAGTTCTTCCAGCACTTCACCTTCGAAGACATCTCCGAACAGCTCGGCATCAGCCCCAACACCGCCAAGACACGACTCTACAGCGCCCTGAAGAAGCTCCGCGCGAACCCGGAGCTCGAGGAGTTCAATCATGCAATGTGAACACGTCAGAGACTATCTGTTCGACTACCTGGACGACCACCTGCCGGACGATCTCCGCCGTCAGGTCAGCACCCATCTCGACAGCTGCGACGCCTGCCAGGCCGACTACAGCTCGGCATTTGCGCTCGCCCGCTACGAAACCGTCTGGCACGACCAGACACCGCCGCGCTGGCAGCCGCCGCGCATCGAACGTGCGCCCTTCGCCTGGCCGAGCTTCTTTCAGTGGTTTCCCACGCTCGCAAGCACCGCAGCGCTGGCGTTCGTTGCATTGATCTACTTCGACAACACCGGCAGCCAGGGCTACGAACTGCAGCAGCCGCTACCGACCCAACCCGTCAGTTTTCCGGATGAAGCGCGGGAGTCATTGCTGGTGCAGAACGTGCTGGAATCATCCCGCAGCCAGCGGCAGAAAGAGCTGGAAGCGCTGGTGAAGCTGTTGAAGGCGGAAATGGACCGCCGCTCACTGGAGACCGAGGAAAGCCTGCGCTACGTGATCGCCCACCAGGTGCAGGAGCAGCAGGAGCTCGACGAGCTGCGACGCAAGGTGCTTGAGCGCCTCGATGCGCCGGCCGAAGACCGGGAGGCACTGTAGATGACGATGTACCGAACGTTGGCAGCCATCGCACTGACCGCCATCGCCTTGCAGGCGGATGCGCGCAGCGCTGAGGAGTGGCCGGACATCCGCCGCGAAATCAACGTCACTGAGGACGTGCTGGCAGCGACGCTGCGTGAAGAGTTGGCCAACGACAACCACGTGAGTTCCGTGGAAGGCATTTACCTCCCGCGTCAGGGCGTGTTGTTCAACGTGCAGCTATCAGCGCCGTGGTTTTCCATCGACACCGAAGAAAACGGTACCGACGTGCACATCAACGCCGATCTGAACCTCGAAGAGATACCGCGCATGGTGCACGACATTCTCGCAGAGCTGCAGATCGCGGTGGCGCCTTACGCGCCAGAGGAGCTGGCGGAGCTGAAAGCGCTGCGGGAAGAGCAACGGGAGCTGCGTCGCGAGCAGCGCGACCTGCGCTCTAACCTGCGCAAACTGCGTCGGGAACAGGTGCGCGAGCGTGACGAGTCCGCCCGCGAAGACATCCGCGAGCAGATCGCCGAGCTGGAGGTGGAGCTCGAGGCGGCCGAGGCCGGCAGCGAGGCGCTTGCGCAGGACATCGAAGAACAGTATGAGAAGCTGAAGGAGGCGCCGCGTGCGTCGGAGCGTCAAAGATCTGACGCGCCGGACGTCAACCTGGCCGTTACCCGAGCGGTTTGCACCGCCGCGCCAACGCTGCAGAGCGTGCAGAATGAGCAGTACGTCACAGTCGCCCTGCGGCAGAGCGGTAGCATGACCTACATCACGTACAGGATGGAACACGTGAAAAGCTGCCAGCGGCGGGATATCGACGCAGAAAAGCTGCTCGACCGAGCCTGGATGTATACCGACACCTAGGCACACGCGCCGCTCGCTCAAATGGATTGGCGGGCTAACCTTCAGACATGGACGTATTCGATCGCGTAGATCACTTCTGGCGCTACCGACCACTGCTGTGGCTGGTGGTTGGCCTGTTTGTCGCATTTCTCGTCTGGGCTGGCGCCTCGGAGATCGATCAGCACGTCGTGGCCACCGGGCGTGTGGTTCCCTCCGGCAACGCCCGTACCGTGCAACACCTCGAAGGCGGCATCGTCGAAGAGATCCTCGTCAGAGAAGGGCAAACGGTGCAGGCGGGCGAAACGCTGTTCCTGGTGGCCAATACCATGGCCAAGAGCCGGCTGCGTGAAACCGAGTTGGAAGTGCAATCGTTGCAGGCTGCACAATACCGGCTGCGCGCTGAGATCGACGGCGTGGAGGTGATCGACTTTCCCGACGGGATCCGCAGGCAGCATCCAGAGCTCGTCATCGCAGAAACCGCACTGTTCAACGCCAACCGGCAACAATTCGACGAAACCCGCAAGGCGCTGCAGGAACGTCTCAATCAAAAGACGCTGGCGCTGTCAGCGCTATCGGCGCGCATTGGCAACCTCGAAAAAGAGCAAGCCATCACCGCCCGCCAGGCACAGATCAAGCAGAAGCTGTTCAAGTCAGGAGCAGCATCCGAAGCCCAGTACCTCAACGCCATCTCCGCGCACCGTAAGCTTGTCACCAGCCTCGAACAGGCAAAGAACGAAGTGCCTATTCTGCGGGCCGAGCGTATCGAGCTCGAAAGCCAGCTCGAACAGGCGGAGCAGGAACGCCACGCGAAGCTGTCCGACGAGCTCAACCAGGGCAAGCTCGACATCCGCCAGCTCACCGAGCGGATCAACGCATTCGAAGACGAGGTGGCACGTTCCGCCATCGTCTCGCCCATCGACGGCATCCTCAACGAGCTGTTCATCAACACTATCGGCGGCGTCATACAGCCCGGCGCGCCCATCGCTGAGATCACACCGGCCAACGAAGCATTGGTGGTCGAAGGCCAGATCAGCACGCTGGATCGCGGCAAAGTGTGGCCGTCGCTGCCGGTGATGACGAAGATCACCGCCTACGACTACACCATCTACGGTGGCATCGACGGCGAACTCACCTACATCAGCCCCGACAGCTTCGTCGACAACCAGAACATCGAGCACTACAAGGTGCGCGTGTCGCTCGCCAACTCCCACATCCCCGAGGAGCCGGATCTCGCCATCCAGCCCGGCATGACGGCGGAGGTGAGCATTCTCACAGGCAAGATCTCCGTACTGCACGCGCTGTTCAAACCGATCACCAACATCAGCGCCCGCGCGCTGCGCGAAACCTGAAATCAAGGAGTACACCGTATGAGCGAACAAACTGCACAACCCCTCAAGCCGATTTTCTACAACGACCCAAAGCTCTTGAGCCGGGACGAGCACCAGGCCCTCAGACTGGTTGACTCGAGCAACTATGCCTTTGCCCAGAATGTCGCATCGGTGCCGCTGGTGATCAGCGAGTTCGCCGTGGCGAGCGCGCACTACCCCATCATCTTCGTGCAGGGCACGCAGGCCACGGGCGCGAAGCCAAACCAGCCTATGGCCATGGCGCTTCTGAGCACGGTGGCCGATCAGAACGACTTCGTCAGTGCGGACGGCACCTGGCGCGCAGACACCTATATTCCGGCGTACGTGCGACGTTATCCGTTCGTGTTCGCATCCGACGGTGCTTCGGACAACCTTGTGCTGTGCGCCGACCTGAGCTCAGACCGACTGTCGGAGGACGAGGGCGAGCCGCTGTTCACGGACGGTCAGCCTTCCGAGACCACCAGCCGGGTGCTCACCTTCTGCAACGACTTTCAGCGCGACTACGCCATGACAGAGCAGTGGATGCGAAAGATCGTGGAGATGGATCTGCTGACCTCACAACGACTGACCATCACACGCACCGGCAAACCTTCCACCGTGCTCGACGGCCTGATGCTGCTCGACCGCGAGAAGTTCAGAAGCCTCAGCGACGAGCAGTTTATCGAGCTGCGCCGCGGTGGCTGCCTAGGGCCAATCTACGCGCACTTGTCATCCCTGCACCGGCTGCGTCAGTTCATCTGACGCAGCAGCCGGAGGCGCTCAGGAGAAGCCGAGGCTCAGCAGGTTCTCGGTAGGCTGGTAGAGCGCCTCCAGGTACTCCACATCTTCGGCGCTGAGTTGCAGCGCCGTCGCCCCCACCAGCGCATCGAGCTGCTCCACACGTGAAACGCCGATGATGGGGCAGGTCACCTCCTCCTTGCCAAGCAGCCACGCCAGCGCCACCTGTGCCGGCGTCGCCTCCATGCGCTCGGCCACCTCCACCACACGCTCAGCGATGTCGAAGGTTGCCGCACCCCGATAGAGCGACTCAGTACGCAGCCGGTCGCCGCCCTTGGATCGATCGCTGGTGCCGGCGTCAAAACCGCCCTTGTAGGAGCCGGTGAGGATACCGCGCGCCAACGGCGACCAGGGTGTAAGCGCGATACCGTTGCGCGCGCAGTACGGATTCATCTCCCGCTCTTCCTCGCGGTACACCAGGTTGTAGTGATTCTGCATGGACACGAACGGCGTCCAGCCATTGGCCCAGGCGGTGTGCTGCAGTTCCACGAACTGCCAGGCGAACATGGATGAAGCGCCGAGGTACAGCGCTTTGCCAGCCTTCACCACGTCATGCAGCGCCTCCATGGTTTCCTCCACCGGGGTTTCCACGTGGCCGGGAACTCCATGTGGATGCCGATGGATGACGAGGTGGTCCACGTAGTCCAGGCCGAGCCGTCGCAGGCAGGCATCCACCCCTTCCATCACATGCTTGCGCGACAGCCCGCCCTGATTGGCGCCACGTCCCATGGGCATGGCGATCTTCGTGGCCAGCACATACTCATCGCGCGGCAGGAGCTCGCGCAGCAGCGCGCCCACCACTTCTTCCGAAGCACCCACGCCGTAGATATCGGCACAGTCGAAATAGAACAGCCCATGATCGATGGCAGCGGTGAATATTTTTCGGGCTTCGTCTATCGGCAGGGTCCAGTCGCCCTGATGGCCGCGGCCCGGCTCGCCGATGTTCATCGTGCCGAGGCAGAGCGGCGACACTCGAAGCCCAGACCGCTCACCCAATTGCACCGCCTTCAGCATGCTCACCTCCCGTGTATCAGGAGGTCAGTCTACACCGGCGCCGTCAGCTCGCTAAGTCAGCGAGCTAGTGCCGAACCACGGCGTCCGCAGATTGCCCACCACCGGACAGCGCGCGCAGCACGTCCGCTTTCGCGCCATCCGCTCGCACACGGCCGTTTTCCAGCAGCACCAGCCGGTCTACCAGATCGAGCATGGAGGAGCGGTGCGTGACCATGATGTAGGTGCGGCCTTCGAGATAGCCCGCCAGGCGCGACTTCAGGCGCGCTTCCAGGGTGGAGTCAAGGCCCGTGGAGGGCTCATCGAACACGAGCACCGCAGGATCACGTATGAGCGCTCGCGCAAGGCTCACCGCCTGGCGCTGGCCGCCTGACAGGGCCAGGCCGTTTTCGCCCACGGGCGTGTCGAGGCCGTATCCGGTCTGCTGAATGATGCTGTCGAGACCGGAGATCTGCATCGCCTGCTCGAGCTCGGCATCCGTTGCGTCCTCACAGCCCAGCAGCACGTTGTCGCGGATGGTACCGCTCACGAAAAACGGCATCTGCGGCACGAAGGCGACGTTCGCGCGCAGCTTCGCCGGCGCGATGCCACCGATGGCACAGCCGTCGATCTCCACATCGCCGTCATAGCCATGCATCAGGCCGGACAGCAACCCCGCCAGCGTGCTTTTCCCGGCGCCCGTAGGGCCGATGAGCGCGATCCGTTCGCCCGGCTGAATAGTGATGTTCACGCCATTCAGCGCCGGCCGCTTCTGGCCGGGGTAGCGATAGCGAACATCGCGCAGTTCTACGTGGCCCCGGAGACTGCCAGCCGCCGACTGCTCGATGGCGCGGTCACCCTCGTGCGGCAGCTTGAACAGCCCGTCGATGGCCACCAAGACGTCTTTGGACTGCTGCCAGCGGCTTACCACCGTGCCGACGTTGACGATGGGCGCCATGGCCCTGCCGGAAAGGATGGTGCAGGCGATCAGACCACCGATGGTCAACAGACCGCTCTGTATCTCGAACACACCCACCACCACGACGATGACATGCACCATGTGCACCGCCGCCAGGGACACCGCTTGCACCACGCCGAGCAGAAACTGGTTGTACCGGGCGGTCTCCGCTGCATGTTCAGCAACGGTAGACCAGCGGAACAGCCGGGAACCTACGGCATTGAACAGCTTGAAGGTGGTGGTTCCGGCCAGGGTCTCCAGCAGCAAGGTCGACTTCTTCTGCATGGACGCGAAATAGTTGGCCGTGGCGCGGTTGATGGGTATCTGGATGGCCGCGTTGAGCCCGATGATGACAATGGCCCCCACGGCGGGCACGACAGTCAGCACCGGTGAGATCATGTAGATGACCGCCATGAACAGCACAAAGAAGGGCAGGTCCACCGCGGTGGGGATGAGTTTGGAGGCATAGAACTCGCGTATGCCCTGCAGCTCGCGGAAAAGATTCGCGCGCTCACCCACGGAAAGCCGCAGCTGCTCGCCGTCCACCAGCAGCATGCGCTCCATCAGCTTGCCGTCGTAATCGCTGCCCACCCGGGCGGCAACCCGCTCAAGAATATAGGTGCGCACGGTCTTCAGAAGGAAATCGAACACGAGCGCAACAAGCACGCCAGTGGTCAGCACCACCAGCGTTTCCTGCGCAAAATTGGGAATGACCTGGTCGTATACGTTCAGCGTGAACAGCGGAATCAGCAGTACGAACAGGTTGATGAACACCGAGCACAGCAGCACCTCGGCAAAGCTCGGCCAGAAGGCCTTCAACGGCCGCCAGAACCAGTCGATGGGACGCTTACGTTCGAGGGTCTGTACATCCGCCTGCAGTGCCTGCTTGCTCGGGCGCAACAGGGTCAAGCGCACCTCGCTATCCGGCAGATCTTTCAACGAGCAACCAGCAACGCCGCCCTCAGGGGAATACAATCGCTCCTCGCCGGTGCTGCGCGGCAGAAACACGCGGGGGTTGTCACCGTCCGCATCCGTGATGAGCACCGGCGCCTGCACATTCGCAGCCGCGTGCAGGTTAGCATCGTTCTGCGCAAGCTCCAGATGCAACCGCTCCGCCAACAGCGGCAGGTCGTCGAGGCTGAGATCGCTCGCCGACCTGGGCAGCACGCGCTTGAGGCTATCGATGTCCGGGCGCAGATCGTAAAAGCGCAGCACGTAGCTCACGCACTGCGCCAGCGGGTCGGTTGCCTTCGTTTGGCCATCAGCCACTGTATTGGTTGTCATCTCATATCCATGCGCATCAGGCGCGAGTGTAACCGTTTGCCTGTTCTGTGGCTTTTTCTTGTTTCCTTACGGCCCGCCCTGAATCACCAGCTGCGTGCCGTCGCTCCAGTCGATAGTGCGCGTGTTGCCAACCGTATTGTCGCCGCTGATCGTCGCGCCGCTCTGGCTGAGCGGGTTGATGTCGTTCAGACCAATGGTTGCGGTGTCGACGTGTATCGTCAGGCTGCTGCCGCTGGACATGGCACCGATTTCGTCATTGCCGATGTCGAAGGTGTCGCCGCCGGTCAGGTCGGTGTTGGAGAAATCCAGCTCCTCGATGTTGCTGAAGATCGAAGAGAGCTGTGCACCGTCTATACCAGCATCCGTCAGATCGTTGCCGAGGCCGTCGGTGGTGATTTCGATGACATCGGTGCCGCCGTTCCCGTTCACGGTGTTCAGACTGGCGATGGCGGCCGTATCGAAGGCAAGCAGGTCGTCGCCCGAAGACAGCACGAACGTCTCGAATCCAGACACCGTGTCAGTACCGGCAGCGGTGGAAACCGTGCCCGATGTGTCCGAACCGGTAATGCTGCCGCCCGTAATGGCGCCGGTGCCGCTGTAGGACAGCGCGTCCGTACCAACGCCACCAATTAGCGTATCGTTCCCGCCGCTCGCCCAGACGGTATCGCTACCCGTGCCTCCGTCGATGACGTTGTCGTTGGCGTCGCCGCGGATCGCATCGTTGAAACCATCCGCCCCGCGAATATTCTCAATGGAGTTGAGCTGATCCACAGCACCCGTACCATCGTTGGAGACCTGGTTGCTGCCGAGCGACATGTCTACCGATATGGCACCACCAGCGCTGGTGTAGTCAGCCGTATCTGTACCCGCGCCGCCGATGAGCGTGTCTGCACCCGAACCGCCAATGAGGGTATCGTCGTTGGCACCGCCGTCGAGAACGTCGTTGCCACCTTGGCCATTGAGCACATCGTTGCCGCCGAGGCCTAGGAACGTGTTGGCAGCGTTGTCGCCGGTAAGGTTGTCGGCGCCCGCGGTTCCGGTGACGTTCTCGACGTTGCGTATCAGGTCATTATCCTGCCCTGCTTTGGTCACCACCGCGTTGGTGGCCCCGTTGAGCGCTACGCTAATCGCCGTAGCACCGGAGGCGGAGTAGTCCACGGTATCCGCGTCTGCACCGCCATCGATGGTATCTGCACCCGCGCTGGCATGGATCGTATCGTTGCCTGCATTACCCTGTAGAACGTTGGCAGCTGCATCACCGGTGAGCGTGTCCCCAAACGCTGAGCCCGTGAGGTTCTCAATGCTGATAAACGTATCGCTTGCACCGTCACCATCAACCGAAGCGGCATTAGCCAGCAGGCTGGCGGTGACGCCACCTGCTGCGTTGGTGTAGTTCGCTGTGTCGCTACCACTGCCGCCATCGAGCACGTCAACACCACCACGTCCTGACAGACTGTCGCTGCCACCACCACCGGATAGCGTGTTGGCAGCAACGTCACCAGCAATGACGTCCGCACCAGCGGTGCCGATGACGTTCTCGACGTTGCGAATCTGGTCGCTGCCTTGTCCTGTTTTCGTCACCACCGCGTTGGTGGCGCCATTGAGCGTTACGCTGATCGCTGAAGCGCCGGAGCTGGAGTAGTCCACGGTGTCCACGTCTGCACCGCCATCGATGGTATCGGTCCCAGCACTCGCGTTTATGGCGTCATTGCCACCACCACCACGCAGATCATCTGCACCACTGCCGCCAGTGATGGTGTCAGCAAACGCAGAACCGATGATGCCTTCGATGGACGTCAGCGTATCCGTGCCTCCGTCACCGTCCGCTACCGTGCCGGCGGAGAGATTGGCGTTGATGGCGCTCGCAGCATTGGCATAGCTCGCAAGGTCGTTACCCGCGCCGCCATCCAGGGCATCGTTGCCGGCGCGGCCTTCCAGAACATCCGCACTACCACCGCCGCTGAGCGTGTTGGCGCCACCGTTACCGATGAGCGTATCCGCAAACGCCGAACCGGTGAGGTGCTCGATGCTGACGAAGATGTCATTCGCCCCGTCCCCGTCAACGGATGCCGCTTGGCTCGCCAGGCTCGCCGTGACACCGCTACCAGCGTTGACGTAGGTCACGGTATCTTCGCCGCTACCACCATCCAGCGTATCGACACCACCGCGGCCCGACAGCGTGTCGTCGCCACCCAGACCTTCGATAACGTTTGCCAGCGCATCGCCCTCGATGGTGTCAGCGCCGGCTGTACCGATCACGTTCTCAACGTTGGTCAGCGTGTCGTTCAAGTCGCCACCGACGATGACCGTGGCTGCAGATGCACCGTTCAGCGTGACGGCGATCGATGTCGCTCCGGAGCTGGAGTAGTCAACCGTGTCTACGTCCGCACCACCATCGATGACGTCGGCGCCCAGGCCTGCAAAGATGTCGTCGTTGCCGGCGCCGCCATTGACCGTATCGTTGCCGTCACCCGCCGTTATGTCGTCGGCTCCGGCGCCGCCGCTGATGACGTTTGCGCCGCTACTGCCGAGCAGGGTGTCGTTGAAACCTGAGCCGGTGAGGTTTTCGATGCTGGTGAAGTTGTCGCTGGCGCCATCACCGTCGTTGGAGGCGTTGCCAGCCGCCAGATCCGCTGTAACCGCCGAGGCGGCGTTGGTGTAGTCCGCC
>JAUILW010000575.1 GCA_030432795.1 Gammaproteobacteria bacterium | reverse complement strand
CCTCACTCTACGAGACCGCCATCTGGACTCAGGCCTCGGATTTCGCGGTCACCGCGGTAGACACCGCACCTGTGCGACGCCGCGCGCGGCACGAAATGCTGACCCCCACCGCCAACCGCTACCGATGCGGCGACAACAAGTGGGTGGTGTTCAACATGCTCGACGCCGGCGCGTGGGAACGCTTCTGCCGCGCCATCGGCCGGGAAGATTGGTTGGAGGACCCGCGCTTCGCCGACGGCAAGGGCCGCTATCGGCACATGGCGGAGCTGGTGGACGGTGTCGACGCCACCCTCGCTGAGAAAACCCGCGACGAGTGGGGCAAAATCTTCGACGAGGCAGGCCTCATCTGGGGGCCGGTGCTGACGCTCGATGAAACCGCCAGCGATCCGCACGCCCACGCCATCGGCGTGTTTCCGGAGATCGAGCATCCCACCCTCGGCTCCTACCGCACCGTGAACGTGCCATTCCGATTCACCACCGCGGATGTGCGGCCACGCGGACCGGCACCGAAACTCGGCGCCGACACCCAGGCGGTGCTGGAGAGGGCCGGACTCACGCCCGAGGAAATCGACGCGCTACGGGGCAGCCGGACGATCGGCTGACGGTTTGCCGTCGGCGCCTTGCGTCGCGGTGCTCTCCCCCGCCGGCGGGCCCTCTGCGGTGTCGGTGCCTTCGCCGGCGGCGCCCGCCTCAGCATCGTTGTTGACCTGCGGCTCGCTCGCGGGGGGTGCTTCTGATAACCGCTCCGCACGCACCTCCAGCAAAGGCGGCGTGGTGACTTCGTCGCCACATAGCGCCACAGCGCTCTCGGCTAGCTGCTGATGTAAATCGGTGTAGGACTCGTTCAAACGGCGAAACTTCTCGGCCGTGTCGCTGAAGCGCTCGAGCACTTCCTGCTTGTAGTCGGCAAGCTGCTTCTCAGCCTCTTCCAGCGAGCGCGCCAGGTCCGCCTCTTTGCGCGAGCCGCCGAAAGCGAACATGCGGATCAGGAAACCCACCAGGCCGCCCGCTACAAACAACCCGACACCGATCGCAATAAGCCATTCGTCCGTCAACACACCACCGTTCCACTTGCCGAAAGCGCTAGTTTACACCGGATGGCGGCGCTTCCGGGGCGGGCGCCTGGTCCATGCCGGATTCCTGCTCTGCATCGAGGTCCGCACTGGCTTCAGGCTCAGGAAAAACGAACAGGGCCTGCGCTTCTTCGACAAATGCGCTGCGGCTTTCCGCACCCACCACATGCAGCGCATCCGGCATGATCGTGGGGTCGAATTCAGGCGCGCTTTCGAAAAAGCGCTCAAACGACATGGTGGTGAGCACCGTATAGGCCACCACCGACCAGGCGATGCCGTGGGCGAACGCCTGCCGAAGCCAGAACCCCTGCGCAAAGGCGATGCGCAGCGACAACGCCAGCAGCAGCGCCAGACTGAAACCATTGGCCAGATAGTTGAGGGTTTGCCGGACGCCCACCGAACCTGCGTTGTAGGCAGCGATCTGCACCACCCAGTCGAGGAGCGTGGACACCAGCACATAGCCCAACGCCGCGAGCAGATGCTGAAAAAATCGGGGCTCACCCCGCGAAACGCGCGTGACCAGCGACCAGATCAACGCCCAACCTCCCGCCAGCGCCAGCGTCGACAGCGCGCCGAGCAGCACGTCCTCCAGCTCGAGCGGGTGGTAGCTGGAAAGGTAGGAGCTGCCGAGCGTCACCAGTAGACAAACGCCCACACAAACGACCACGGCGAATGGCTGGGTCGCCGCCGAGATCCACTGATCCAACCGCTCGAACGCTTGCGCAGGTGGCACCGGGTGATTCGATGCATACACGCGCAGATGTGTCCTGCCGATCACCAACTCGCTGCCCGAAGAGATCGACGTGCGGCCGCCGCCCAGCGCCTGAGGGCCTTTGTGACTGTGTGCCGCAGCGTCGAGCACCTCCACTGAAAGACCGTTGAGATCGTTGCTGATCTGCAGGTGATGTGGCGCGACGTACGGGTCTGCCAGAATCACGTCGTTGTCGTAGGCGCGCCCAATCCGGGCGGAAGGCCGCGCGAACACGTGACGCTCATCCACCCGCCCGCTGCGGCTGGTGATCTCGACTACGAATCCCATGCTTGCAGCCCCATGAACTTGTCGAGAAACGCCAGCGCATTGGCTTCGGTGACACCCGACAACGCGAAGTGGCTGGACAGCCCTTGACGCGCACGCCCCACCAGCGCGCCGAGATAGAGCACATCGTAGAGTTCCGGATAGGCCAGGTACTGCCGCACGCACAGCACGCTGCGCCATTTTCCTTCGGCGCTGTCGGCTTCGCCGACGAAGGCCTGCCGACACTGATAGTTGGTCACGTCTTTGTCGGTGGCCGGATTGCGCGTGTACATCGACCCCATGGCCTGGGTCATGAATGCAGAAAACCGCAGATCGGTGAGCGCATCCGACTCCGCCCAGCTGTACTGATAGTCGATGGCGCCGGTCTGAAACCGCGGCGAAATATAGATGCTGTCCTGGGAGGTGCAGGTGGAGTCGGTCAGCGTGTAGAGCAGATCGTC
>JAUILW010000574.1 GCA_030432795.1 Gammaproteobacteria bacterium | reverse complement strand
GCCTCACTTATCACCCGCCAGCCCAGCCCGGTGACGACACTCTGACTTTCAGCGCCGCTGTCGATGGGCAGGACGCAGGCACGGCGACGGTGCGGTTCACCGTGCTGCCGCCCCTGCCGGACTTCGATTGGCAAAGCGTGACAAACGGACAGAAGCTGCTGGCCGGGTACGCCGCCTGCATCACAGCACTGGTGGATAAGAGCGATGCGGACTTCTGGAGCAGCCTCATCGGAGAGGTGAGCCAGGGCACCATGCTGTGCGCGGCGAAGAGCACGGCGGGAACAACCGTTGGGCGCATGCCCTACGATGTGCAGCAGATGGTACTGCAGGTGCTCAGCGAGCTGCTGAAATCCAAGGGCGGCTTCCCTGTGGAAGGCGAAAAAAACTACATCGGCGCGCGCGACCTGGAGCAACGTCTGGTGCAGGCAACCGGTCTGCCGTATCGGCTGAAGGATGATTTCAAGGATGTCCGGCCGGATCCTCTGCCCTTCTACGACGCCGCACAGCAACTGAAGCTTGCCGATGGCAGCCCTGCGCCGCGCTACTATCAGGTGTACGCAGTCTTTCTCATGCTGCGCATCTACACGATTGACAGCACATCATGAGCGGACAGAGCACACAGGGCACGGTGGCAGACGTGAGCACATCGGTGAGCGGCGCTCTCGCCGGATTGGCATTCGCGGCGGAAGAACCATGGCCCATGGTCGGCGCGGGGCTGGAAGGGACCGTGATGCTGTTCAACGCGCTGGTGGACTATTTCGGCCCGCACGACCCGCCACCCCCGCCCCAGGATTCGGAGTTGGTGAAGAGCCTCAGCATCGTCACGCAACGTCTGGAGAACGACGTTCTCACCGAGTTTCAGAACCGCTACGAAGGCGCCATGAAAGCGTTCGTTCGGGCGACACGCGATCATGTGAAACACGAACTCGACGATCTCTACGGCAACATCCAGACCTACCGCGACAATCTCGAGCATCGTCTGTGCTATCTGAACGATGCGTCGCGTATCAGCCTCTACCAGCAGTACATCGACGGATTCGCGGTTTCCAACAATGAACTCAACGAACTGAACGCCATGCTCGGCGGTTATCAATCGAGCAAGCTGCAGACCCAGGTCGCCGCGCTGCCCGTGTATCTGCGGGCCGTGCAGGCGATCGTCAACCACGTGCACTACCTGGCGACCATGCAGGTCCTGCTTTCGCAAAGGCCAGGCGGTGCCCTCGTGCAGGAGCGCCCGGTCTACGGCTGGTACTGCGTGGATCACGACAACGTCAAAACCCACCTGGTAGGCTACCTGGATCAGGCCATCAGTTTCATCGGGCCGCTGCTCGACAAGCTCCGCAAGGGCTACGCAGACATTCATGACGCCCCCAATCAGGTTCGTGCAAAGTTCGCGGCCAAACAGGTTAAGCCTTCGCTGGTGCAGATCGGCCAGGCGGAAGCGGCGTTGGTGGGTGGTATCCGCAACGCGCTGCACCTGGACAAGGTCACGGAGGAAGAACTGCGCATACACGACAAGACCCTCGAAAATCTGAAGCAGATACGCGCAAACATCATCGACCATGCCAGCACGACGGTGCAGAAGGCGCGCGGCAGAAGCGCCGGAGCCATCACCCCGATCCCCCTGTTTGCCTGCGCGCAGCCGGGGCTCATGCGCTTTCGTTTCGAAGGCGGCAATGGTGGCTGGAACCCCGTGTGCGGGCCATCCGCACAAGTCAGGGGATTGATCGCCACGCAGAATGCAGGCAGCAGCGATGCCAGCATCTACTACCAGGTGGGCGGCCGCGGGCTCAACGGTGAGTTCACAGAACGGCTCAGGCGCAACGGCCAGCTCGACCCGGTGAATCAGGCGCTGGTGCAGGCCTACGATGATCACTACGGCGCGGGCACATGGTCCATGGACGAACTGATTGCGCCCGCAGACAAATTGACCTCGCTGCTCGTGCCACTGCAAGCCGATGGCACCGAAGTGAGCCACCAGGTGGCGGCCATGATCTACTCAGTGGGTCCGAAACTGGGTACGAACGGCATCGTCGATGAGGACCAGTACCGGCAGATCTACCTGGACGCGTTCCTCGCTGTGGCGCGTTGGAACCAGGGCAAGCCCGAGAGGGCACAGGTGCGGGCGCTCCGCCTGACGTTTCTTTCCTGCGGTCTCTACTCCGGCAGTGCCGGCAAGGATACGATCTTCGCCACAGGTGCGCGGCTGATCCGGGAAGCGGCTCTCAGCGCGTTGCAACAGCAATCGCAACTCTGCAATGTGGGCGTGCTGATCAACTGCAACGACGCGGGCGGTACGCCCGGCTACGAGCGCGCGTCCATGCTTGCCGGGCTTCCGCCGCATGCCCCAGCGCACGCCGAAGGCTTCGACCTGTGGCTACCGGGCATGGCGCCGGCATGGCCGCCGACCTAGCAATACGTCAGCTGCTGCTCATGGCGGGCCGCTCGACAACCCGCAGCCGTTGCGCGAGGCCGGAGTCCCTGGAGACGACCCGGCCGAGCGCACCGCGCAGCACCCTTTCGTCGCCCACCAGGCGCACCTCGCTGCGCGCCCG